>JADFWI010000386.1 GCA_015222985.1 Pseudomonadota bacterium
GTGGAGCATATTCAACTGGGGCGTAGCCTATTTCACTGGGGGAGGTTTCTCCCTTTCATCAGGAAAGGGAGAAAAGTAAAAAAGATCCTGCTAATCCTGTTAATCCTGTCTAAACAAAAGAAACATAAATCCTGCCTGCCCCGTGAAACGCATACCCCGTGCAGTGCTCCACCTACTTCACCGGGGCGTAGCATATTTCACTTGGGGTCATAAAACAAATCCTGTCAAAGGAACTCAACCTTGAACCATTTGAATAAACATAATAATTCATCGGCTTCATTCCCAAAAAAGATATGGATCGATCTGGACAACTCCCCACACGTGCCGCTTTTCAAGCCAATTATTGATGAATTAAACAGGCGCGGCTACGAGGTAGTGCTGACTGCTCGAGACTGTTTCCAGGTATGCGGGTTGGCGGATCTTTTAAATTTGCGTTACCAACGAATAGGACGACACTATGGTAAGAACAAGATTCTCAAGGTGGCAGGGCTGTTGATCAGGTCTATGCAGATGATGCCCACGGTATTGCGACACAAGCCTGACTTTGCATTATCACATGGGTCGAGATCCCAGTTGTTGTTGGCTTCAACGTTGAGGATACCCTCCTGCATTAGGAGTACCAGTTTATAGTATTTTCCGAGGTAAAATTGGGGCAGTAGATCGCTATTTGTCAGATACGGGCCGTCTTACTCTTATAGAGAATGCTGACGACGTCCGCAACAAAATAGTCCTGGCGCGGCGCAATCGACCGCCCAATCCCAAAAATGTCAACTCTCCTGCCCTTCAGACAATCGTGGACCACATCGAGGAAATGCTCAAGACCTGATTCACTTCTGCTGCGTTGACAGGATTTACACGATTTGATCGATTTGCTTTTTGATCACTTTCCTGCCTCCGGCCCATAGGGGCTACGCCCCAGAGGGATGATAGTGATCAAATCCCTAAAAGCCCGTAAATCCTGTCCAACAAACTGTGTTGGCATTTCGCAGGGCAGGGGCAGGAAAGGGAAAAGTCTCTCAGCCCGCCATTCTGTGCCCAGTAAGTGTAGGCCGGTGCGGCGAAAAAGGCAGGAAATTGGTTGACAAGCAGGAAGATCTGAAGATAAGCTTCTATATTAATGGGTCGAAGGCAAAAAAACAGTGCCTGTCTGATCGCTTTCATCGTAATATCAGATCGTTAGATAGGTCTCCAAAAAAGGAATTTAATCGTTTCGCGGAGGTGACATGAATGCCTAAAGTAACATTGAACATGAGCCTGGAAGACATTAAAGCCCTGGTTTTCCAGTTGCCTGCTCAGGAGTTTTTGTCACTGGCTGATGCTATCGAGGATCGATCGGAAACCATCGCCATGATGCAACTGTCGGAAACTGGCTTTCAGGAGTGGAATGAAGAGGGGGAGAATATCTACGATGGCGAAGCCTAGGCGTGGGGAGGTGTGGTTGGTACGGTTTCCTTTTACCGACCTTACTTCCACAAAGCTTAGGCCCGCCTTAGTATGGGCAGTTCATGGAGAAGATATCATTGTGGTGGGCATTTTTTCTCGTGTACCTGCCGGCACATTGCGTAAAAGCTGGCTGCTTATTGAGGATCAGCATAGCGACTTTTCACGGATTGGACTCAAGAAGACTTCGGTTGTCAAAGCCGAAAAGATTGCAGTTGTTCACGAATCTGTGTTCCAGAAAAAGTTGGGAAGCTTGCCAACAAAGCTGATGGTGCAAGTACAAAAGGCCCTGGAAAGAGCTCTTCTCATCTCGTAATGCCTGCCTTTTGCCCTATGCCCCCTGCGCTATGCACCACCGGGGTAAATCCTGTCGAATAAAAATGACAAAACAATTTATAAACTATCAGCTATGATCTGTTGAACTAACAACCAGCATCAGAAACAAGCAACCCACAATGCGCAACACCCGGTCTTCCAGCAGCTAACACCCAACAAAAAGCACTTTGAAATTGTCCCCCATATCTGATATGTTTGAAGGGTCCAGTTAAGGTTCCTCGTGTATAGTCCTTGGTAATTATGGGGAGGCTCTGATGATGAATTTAGAATA
>JADFWI010000387.1 GCA_015222985.1 Pseudomonadota bacterium
ATTTCGTGCTTCGAATTTCGAATTTATCAAAAATCGATCCGGCGACAATCTCTATGATTTCACGGGACTACCTTCGAGAATGATGGAGCCCTGCATCCCCCCATCTGCCGTGTGTTTCCGAATGAGGGGTTTTTTTTCGGCTTTACCGAAATACCCTGCAGCGCACTGTCGCCTAAGGGTCGGCGACTTGCTGGGGGGAGCTTCATTTGAAAATGGCAAATGGAAATCGCCGGAAAATTGGGCAAGAGCCAAGTCAGTAAACTACAACAACTTCGGTCCAGGAAATACGGTACCATGAAAAACGACATGCAGCAGGCAAGAAACATCGGTATAAGCGCACATATTGATGCCGGCAAGACCACACTCACCGAGCGGATACTTTACTATACGAGGCGGATACATACGATCCACGATGTCAAAGGAAAAGATGGTGTCGGGGCTACGATGGATTTTATGGAGCTCGAAAAGGAGCGTGGTATCACCATAACTTCTGCAGCTACCTATTGTGGATGGCAGGATCATGAGATCAATATTATAGACACGCCAGGCCATGTTGATTTTACCATAGAGGTTGAACGATCTCTTAGAGTGCTCGACGGAGCCATACTGGTTCTTTGTTCCGTAGGTGGGGTTCAGTCCCAATCAATTACCGTTGACCAGCAGATGGCCAGGTACAAAGTGCCGTGCATAGCTTTTGTAAACAAATGCGACAGGAGCGGGGCAAATCCCTTTAGAGTCATTGAGCAAGTTAGAGAAAAACTCGGGCACAATGCAGTGGCCATGCAGATCCCTATTGGCCTCGAGGCAGATTTTGCCGGGGTTGTTGACCTTGTGGCCATGAAAGCCGTTTATTTTGATGGTGACAACGGAGAACATGTGCGCTTTGAGGACATCCCTGATGAGCTTCTTTCAGAAGCCACTCAGAGGAGGGAAGAACTTATCGACGCAGCTTCCATGTTTTCTGATGAACTTACTGAGGCTGCCCTCGAAGGTGAAGTTACTGAAGATTTGCTTATTCAGGCCGTACGCCGTGCAGTGCTTACACGCGAAATAACACCGGTCTTCATGGGCTCGGCTTACAAAAACAAGGGTATTCAACCTCTTCTCGATGCTGTAACGAAAGTCCTGCCGTGCCCATTTGACGTGGAAAATCACGCACTGGACATGGACAAGAATCAGCAACCGGTCTCTCTTACCGCTGATCCGGAAGCGCCCCTCGTGTCTCTTGCCTTCAAGTTGGAAGATGGCCCTTACGGCCAGCTTACGTACATACGTGTATACCAGGGATCGCTCGCCAAAGGTGACACAATCGTAAACGTGCGGACCGGGAAAAAGGTCAAGGTCGGCAGGGTTGTCCGAATGCATGCACACGAGATGGAAGATATCGAGGTTATGCCTGCCGGATATATCGGAGCCCTTTTCGGAATCGACTGCGCTTCCGGCGACACCTTTGTCGCTCCTGGCACGAGCCTGACCTTGACATCCATGTTTGTTCCTGAACCGGTGATTTCTCTTGCTATTGTGCCGAAGGACAGTAAGGCCGAGATCAATATGACCAAAGCTCTCGGCCGGTTCACCAAGGAGGACCCTACTTTCAAGACCTATGTAAGCGAGGAAACCGGTGATACAATTGTTTCAGGCATGGGAGAGTTGCACCTCGAAGTCTATGTTGAGCGAATGCGCCGTGAGTATAACGCGGAGGTGACCACAGGCATGCCTCGTGTGGCTTACAGGGAGACCATAACCCGAAAGGCTGAATTCAACTATATACACAAGAAACAGACCGGTGGCGCCGGGCAGTTCGGCCGGGTGGCAGGCTATATGGAACCGGTCACAGACGAAAATTTCGTGTTCGAAAACAGGGTGACCGGTGGCGCTATCCCAACACAATTCATTTCTGCGTGTGAAAAGGGTTTCAAGAAATGTCTTGCTAAAGGGCCCAAAATGGGATTTCCCGTTACCGGCATCAAGGTGGTCATAGATGACGGGCAGTCGCATTCTGTTGACTCTTCTGATATGGCATTCCAGGCGGCTGCTCGCGGAGCCTTCCTCGAAGGCTATGCCAGGGCCAAACCTGTGATTCATGAACCCACCATGAAGGTAGTAGTTGAGACTCCAACGGAGTTTCAGGGCACTGTCATGGGTTCTTTGAATCAGCGCAGGGGAATGATCGTAGGCACGCAGGACGAAGGCCGTATCTGCATTGTTGAAGCCCAGGTTCCCCTTGCAGAAATGTTCGGCTATTCAACGGTTCTCAGATCAGCGACACAAGGCAAGGCACAATTTACCATGGAGTTCGCCACTTACAGACAGGTGCCGAAGGGGGTGGCAGAAGAACTGGTCAAGAAGGCAGCAGAGGCAAAGAAGGGCGTAGCGTAATAGGAATGTGACGTAGTATTGCAGCAAGTGTTTGTCTAAAACGAAAAACCGTCTTTGTCAGGGACAAATGTCGTCTACCTTAAAGAGAGGAATTTTGACATGCACAAAAAGGATCTTATCCAGCGCAACCCCTTGAGGCTCCTTGGAGACGAGACGGAAGACATCCTTGTTGATGGAGGCTTTGGCGCTGTTCTGGCCCGTGCTGGTGTGGGGAAGACGGCTTTCCTGGTTCAGCTTGCCTTAGATAGCCTTCTTAGGAGCAGAAACGTCCTCCATATAAGCCTGGATGCGCCCGTAAAAAAAGTCGGCATTTGGTACGAAGAGGTGTTTAGGAATATGGCGAGTCACCAGGATGTCAAGCAAATAGACCAGCTCTGGGAGACCATATTGCCACATAGGTTCATCATGACCTTCAAGGTCGAGGGTTTTAGTGTGCTCAGGCTCGAAGAAAGACTGACCGACCTCACGGAACAGGGTATATTCCTACCTCAGGTGATCCTGATCGATGGACTTCCTTTTGATGATACAGTAAGAGAGTCTCTTACGCATCTAAAAACCCTTGCAAAGAGCTGGTCTGTGCATGTGTGGTTTGCCGTGCGTACTCACCGCCATGAAAAGCCAGGCCCGGACGGCATACCGGCCCCTCTTTTGCAGGTTGCTGACTTATTCGAAGTTGCCATTCAGCTACAGCCCGAAGAACAGGAAATCCATGTGAAAGTCTTAAAGGGAGGCTCAACCCCTTCAGTCTCACCCGAATTGCTACTGGACCCATCAACTATGCTGATCAAGGACAAAGCTTGACGGCAAAGTCCGCGGGGCATTGGATAAAATCGCTTGACAATAGTAGAAGATGCAAGTAAAAGTTTCGTTGTTCTTATGTTCAATTGAGAACAAAACAGCCAAAAGACACAAAAAATGATTGGGTTCGCAACTACACAAATCTTTTTCTGGCCCTGCTGGTGGAAATCTGCTTCTCGGGAGCGGACCATCGGCATCTGACCATGTGAATTGATGAGATCTTCAGGCCGTGGCCCTCTCCTGGGCCACGGCCTTTTTTGTTATTAGGAAGGGGCTGTGGGAAATTCCTCCAGGCCCCTTTTTTTTGTTTGAAGTGATAAAATCGCTTTGCGATTTTACATAACGCGGCTTCGCCGCTTGGAGAAGAGGGAGGACGAGTTATGCTGGTGGTGATGAGTCGACATGCAACGCGTGAAGAGATCGACGCTGTGGTAGCTGCCATCCAGGGGAAGGGCTGTACCGCCCGACCCATCCCGGGGGGAGAAAGGACGGCTATTGGTATCTTAAACAATAAAGGGGCTATGGATGCTTCTTATTTTCTGGCATTTCCCGGTGTTAAGGACGCTATACCGGTCACGCGTCCCTACAAACTGGTGAGTCGTGAATTCCAACCCAAAGGCACTATCGTTAAGGTCGGCGATGTTGCCATCGGCAACGGACACTTTTGTCTCATTGCAGGCCCCTGTGCGGTTGAAAGCGAAGAACAGGCCTTGACCATTGCCAGGAAGGTCCAGAAAGCCGGCGCTAAGCTCTTTAGAGGTGGGGCCTTCAAACCTAGGACGTCACCTTATTCCTTTCAGGGCCTCGGAGAAAAAGGGCTTCGAATTCTTGCCCGGGTTCGAGAGGACACCGGCCTTCCAGTGGTCACGGAGGCCCTGGACCACGAGATCTTCGACCTCGTGGAAGAGTATGCGGATGTAGTCCAGATCGGGGCGCGGAACATGCAAAATTACAGTTTGCTCCGGCGGGCCGGTCGATCACACAAGCCCATTCTTCTCAAGCGGGGCCTGTCTGCTACCATCGAAGAATGGCTCATGGCAGCGGAATACATACTGGAAGGCGGAAACACGCAGGTGATTCTATGCGAACGAGGCGTTCGCACTTTTGCCCATCACAGCCGGAACACGCTCGATCTTTCAGCTGTTTGCGTGGTGAGCAAAGAAAGCCATCTTCCCGTCATCGTAGACCCCAGCCATGCTGCCGGACGCCGCGATCAGGTGATTCCCTTAAGCCGGGCCGCTGTCGCTGTTGGGGCTCACGGACTTATGGTGGAAGTGCATCACGCCCCGGAAGAAGCCCTCAGCGATGGGGCACAATCCCTTTACCCGGAACAGTTCGAACTGCTCTGTAGTCAGATTCAAACGATCTATAATGCTTTTCAACCAGCACATCCCGTTGAGCGAGCAGGCGATTGACAAGTTAACGTTGAAATAAGTAACTTCTCAATAAGGGCGGGCATTTTGGCGATAACTGCTTGATAATATAGGATACACTGTCACCGCTTGACTCTTGCATCATTCTTGCGTATAGGAACATAAGTCACGTTGTTCACTCGCTACTCTTTGATCTTGTAGATGAAACCGGTTGCGAGCAAGACCATTGTGGATAGATTCTCATTATTATCAGATGAAGAGAAAATTTCTGTGATTAGCCACGGTGTAGCAGTGCGCCTTTCTGACTGGAAAAAGCGTCTTTTTTTGGCTCAGAGCAAAATCCTGTTTTTTGAGGAAAAGTATCATACATCACTGCTGGAACTGGACGAAAAAGGGTTGCCGGTTTGGAAGATGTCATGAGGGTCGTTCTTCAAGGGACGGGAACAGGGTCTTGAAACAACTTTCTTGCCCCGGCAATGCTGCATTGTACAGAACAAGTAACAGGACGCCCGGTATCACCGGCGGAGGATATCAGGCAGATTTTTTATCGCCTTCTCAAGCGGGATGAGCTCAATGCCCTTTTCAAAGAGATGATGTGGGCCGCCGTATAACAGATATGCTCTGGCCATAGGATAATCATTGAG
>JADFWI010000388.1 GCA_015222985.1 Pseudomonadota bacterium
CATCCACATCTGAAAGCATGAACGTAATGGGGTTGGGCCTATTCCTTTGCAGCACAATCTCTTTCGTGCCCTCTTCAAAGCCATACACAGACATTGCGGCAAAACCGGCATCCTTTCGTCCGGCTCTGACTGCTACTTTCACTCTAATTTCTTCTGCTGTAAAAAGACCTTTCGTAGTATAGGTCGCTGTTACAGAAAAAAAACGAGTCGTGACCTTGGGCTTGTCCATGGACAATTTGACTGCCCTGCCTATTCGTGCATGGGGCTCAGCCTCCTTTGGCTTTAAAAGAATCACCGGTATAACCATCTCCTGAAGGGAAATGCCTCCATGGAAGTAGGCCGTGGAACCTCCTGCTTTGAAACAGGCAAGGTTCCTGGGAAAGGCCAACTCCAGGTCTCCCCCAAGTCCCAATTGACTGGCAGACACTCGAATAAATTCCTCTCCGGCTTTTCCGCCTTTTCCGATCCACACGCGTCGGTGAAGCTCCGCAGTCATCCCTCCTGGCGGATCCATCTTCATACCGCTTTCGATGGTCTCACCAAAAAGGTGTCCGTGGTCAGCCGTAATCACAAAACGAATCAACCCTAAAGAGGCCAAACGGCGTATGCCCCTGCGAAGTTTGTCAAGTACCTCTTCCATAAAGAGCCGTGTCTCGTCCTCGTCTTCGGCTTCTTCTCCCCGGCGGTCGATCTCCTGAGATGTGACAAGGACCACATCTGCATCTTTGATTTTCGCCTGACGTTTCTTGGAGGGTTTGATGAGATCGTTAAGCTTGCATTTCTCAATCTTCTTGTTCAGACATCCCTCAAAGTATTTTAGCCTGCCAGCTCGGTCCTTGAGAGTTGAAGACCCAATCCCAATCGCTATCTTTCCACCAGGAGCCTGAACCAGTTCCATTCCATTTTCCGCACCTGGCATAAGGGCTGCCATGCCTACCGTGGTGATAGTTGGAAGCTGGGCAATACACGGCAGCAACCTGACGTCGAACTCGTCAGTCAATCCTTCTGCCAGTTCTCTTCCCATTTCGAATCTCAGGGCATCAACCAGGATGTAAGCCAATTTCTCATTGCCTACGACATGAGGCGATACGTGCTGGATGTATACGCTCCCATGGGGCAGGCAGTCCTTTATCTCGAAATCACAGGCCTCAAACACGCTGATAAATGCCTCGACACAATGCTCCACTGTTTTTGTGTAGTCCTGTCGAACACGGGTAATCATCTTCTCCAATTCATCGTGTTCGTCCCCCAGATCCAGATCAAAGGTGGAATATTGTCCCTCCAGGTGACGGTAGTATGTGTCTAACAGGCACCACGGGTTCTTTCCTTCCGTGTATGAATGTACAAAGAGCTCGGGACTTTTCTTTATTTTTATAAGCTCGGCCCTGATTCTTTCACCGAGGATAAGAATGTGAGCGCTGTTTTCCACAAGGGCCCATTGCAGTTGATTGGTTGGCTCCTCAAGAGACCAGAATGAATTCTTTCGCTCTTGGGCCAGGCGGAAAGCCTCATGAGCACTGCCATCCAAAAGGCGTTTCTCTGCAGCGAGAAGAAGGGCCTTTTCCAAGAAAGGAAAAGTTTCCAGGCCGGCCAGCTTGTCCGTTGGCAAATCAAGATCGGAAAGCCCGAGTTCGCTTTCTGTAGCCCTGGCAGCTTCAATGTATGCCTTGCGGTAGTCGACTCGATTGCGCCAGACCTTGCAAAGATGCAGCACTTTATCCACATGCTCAGGCCGATCGGGGAGAGCCATGGATGAGAATTCGGCCGGCCGGGCCTCTTCGGCCAGTGCCGATAGAAGCTCTGTCATCAATATGGCCCGCCAAAGCTTTTTTCTTGCTGTCACGGGATCAGCTTCCAGCTCTATTTCGATCCCTAAATCGCTATGGAATAACCTGGCCAGTTCCGGCATTGCCTGCTTGGCCAGGATGGCCTCGTCATGCTCCGTGGAGGCGGCAAAATCGAGCGCCACATCCACAGCCGAGGCAGTGCCGAAGATAATCTTGACCGTGCCGGTTGCAATGCCTTCCGCCTCTATCGATAGCTTATCCAACTCCTCCAGGGTTAGAATGCCCTCTTCTACCTGGCGGGCTATACCATCCGCACTATCCGGCGCGATCTTCTTAAAAACCTGCTCGGCAATGACCCGTAGGCGCGTATTGCGCTGCCAGGGATGAGCGCCGGGCTCAAGGACAACGCCTGCCATTTCTACTTCTATCAGAGCATAGCGGGTATCGTTCCTGTTCCCCGGTATATAGACGATCAACCTGGGCGGCACGGTGCAATCCTGCTTTGGCTTTCCGGTATCATCAACAAATTCCAGGAGGGGCTCGATCTGCTCTCGAAGTCGGAAAAAGCTGTCTTCAAAAGACAAAACCGTTGTTTCCGGGACGGACAACTTCTCAATGATCTTAGTGTAGGCCTTTTCCGGGTCGTACCAGACCACAATACCTTTATCGTTCACCTGTTTGGAAATCAGACTTAGAAGGTGATCGGTGACTTTGCCCATTTAGGATTATCCTGTGACTACTTTTGTCATACTTTATTCCTGCTCAAGAAGCCTAAGCAAATCTTCCAGGAATGGTTTGAAATTCTGAGGGCATTTGTTCTTCAATTCATTATAATCGGATCGTTCAAGTATCCAGGGAGCATCGGCCGTATCTTTATA
>JADFWI010000389.1 GCA_015222985.1 Pseudomonadota bacterium
GCAGGGGCGGGAATGACGGTTCAGGCAATATGATATTTCTTTAAAATTCATGTGGTTAGGAAGAACTATGGACTCTCAAGATAGGTAATAATACTTGAAGCTTTTCTTGCGCAGGAATCTTTGTTACAAGGAGGTCAGCCATGGATTGCATTTTTTGTAAAATAGCGGCAGGTGAGATACCTTCGGTAAGGGTCTATGAGGATGATAGGGTGCTTGCCTTTATGGATATCAACCCCCTCAGTGAGGGCCATCTTCTAATTATCCCGAAGGCCCACGCTGCCACCATATATGAGATTACCGAAGACGATTTCTTGGCTGTTATGTCCGCCACACACAAATTGGCGGCCGCTGTAAAGAAGGCCCTGAACCCCGATGGGATCAATCTCCTGCAACTAAACGGCAGGGCTGCCAATCAAGTGGTCCCTCATCTGCATGTGCACATCGTTCCCCGGTGGTCCGGAGATGGTTTGACCATTTCCCAGTGGGATATGGTTGCGGGCGACATGGAAAATATCAAGGTAGTTGCGGAGAAAATTCAAGGCGAAATTGCAAGTTGAAAATCGGATGCCTTATGCTGGATGTCCGATCCCTGATGCCGGATGATGCCATAAGATATCAGTAATCCGGTATCAGTCTATAACGAACTATGCACTCAATTTTAGACACAATCGGTCGCGCACCACTCGTTGAAATCAAGCGACTCAACCCCAACCCCAAGGTGACCCTGCTGGCAAAGCTGGAGTATTTTAACCCAGGTGGCTCCATAAAGGACCGCATTGCCATGGCCATGATCGAAGCGGGCGAGGTCTCAGGAGCCTTAACTCCGGACAAAATCGTACTGGAGGCAACCAGTGGCAATACAGGGATTGGCTTAGCTCTGGTTTGTGCGGTCAAGGGATACCGGCTTGTATTGACCATGTCTGAATCGGCCAGTATAGAGCGACGTAAAATCCTCCGGGCTATGGGGGCCGAAATCCGGTTGACACCCGATCACCTTGGAACCGACGGGGCCATTGAAGAGGCATATCGGCTGGCCCGAGAACATCCTGAAACCTATTTTATCACGGATCAGTTCAACAACGAAGCCAACTGGCTGGCCCATTACGATGGCACCGGCCTTGAAATCTGGGAACAGACAGAAGGAAAAATAACTATGCTGGTTGCAACCATGGGGACCACCGGAACCCTCATGGGTACCTCAAGGCGCTTGAAGGAATACAACCCAACAATAAAGATTGTGGGCGTTGAACCTTATCTCGGGCACAAGATTCAGGGCCTCAAAAATATGAAGGAATCTTATCGGCCTGAGATATATGAAAAGGATCGCTTAGACAAGAAGGTCAACATCGATGATGAGGTCGCCTTTGAGATGACCCGGCGTCTAGCCCGAGAGGAAGGAATCTTTGCGGGCATGAGTGCCGGAGCCGCCATGGCCATTGCACAAGAAGAGGTCAGATCTATGTCAGGAGGTGTGGTGGTGGTGATTTTCCCTGATGGCGGAGAACGCTATCTGAGCACCCCCATCTTTGCCATACATGAGGAAACCAACCTCAGATTTTACAATACCCTGACGCGCGCCAAAGAACCCTTCGTGCCACTCCAGCTATGCAAGGTATCTATCTATTCCTGCGGGCCCACGGTTCACGATCGGATGCACATTGGGGAATGTCGCCGTTTTGTCTTGGCTGACCTGGTCCGACGGTACCTAGAATACAAGAAATACACGGCTACACATATCGTGAACATCTCTGATCTGAACGACAAGACTATCCAGGGGTCTGAAAAGGACGGCATGCCTCTAAAACCCTTTACGGATAAGTATCTCCGAGCATTCATGGAGGATATGGAGATCCTGGGTGTCAAACCAGCTACACAGTATCCCAGGGCAAGTGAACATGTTGAAGATATGGTGGCACTGACCCGGCGACTTGTGGTAAAGGGGTTTGCTTACGAAAAGCTTCGGTCGGTCTATTTTGATATTTCCAGATTCCCGGACTACGGCAAGCTTTCCGGGATCGATCTTGATAAGATTAAGCTGGGCTCCACCGTTGATCTGGACGAATATGAAAAAGACAACCCAAGAGATTTTACACTCCTTAAACGAGCCAAGCTTTCCGAACTCAAGCGGGGGATATACACGAAAACCGAATGGGGTCAGGTAAGGCCGAGCTGGCATATCGAGTCTGCTGCAATGGCCATGAAATACCTGGGGGAGACATTTGACATTTATACCAGCAGCCGTGATTTGATCTTTCCTCACCATGAAAATGAGATAGCCGTCAGTGGCGCTCTGACAGGAAAACCCTTGGCACGATATTGGATACAAAGCGAACTGGTGCTGTCTAGAGGGAAAAAAGCAGACCGGGATGCCGCTATCCCTTGTATCCGCGACCTATTGGAACGGGGATACAGCGGCAGAGTGATTCGATACTGGCTTCTTTCCAACCATTACCGGAAACCCTTGCATTTGTCCTATGAAGCACTCGACCAAGCCGGTCGAGCCCTCCGTAGACTTGATGAATGCGTCCGCTTTCTAAGCAGCGTGGAGGATGGACGTCCCTATCCTGATCTGGACCAACTCATCTATGATATAAAGACGGGCTTTGCAGATGCCATGGATGATGACCTGAATGTGTCATCTGCCATGGCTACGATCTTCCATGTTGTCAGGAAGGTCAATCGCCTGATCATACACAAAGAGCTGGATCAGGCCGGGACCAAGCGAATCATTGATGCCTTTAAAAGGGTCGATGCGGTGCTAAATATCTTTGAGTTTGAACAACAGCCCAAGGATGCCCAAGTTAAGGAGCTTATACTTGAGCGTGAAGAGGCAAGACGCAGGAGGGACTGGAAACTCGCAGATCAGATTAGAAAACGCCTTACGGCCATGGGGGTGGAGGCTAGGGACAAAAAGATTGCGGATTGCTGATTGCGGATTGGGGAATGCGGAGTTGGGGTCCCTCCATGACATTGAGTATGATTTTCAAATCAAGTGGCTTGCGACCTGAAATTGAAGAATACGTCACCGAACTTACGAGTTAGAGCATTGGGGCTTTTTGTTCAAACAGTATCTATGTGAAAGGCTGCAGAAAGAAACCATGAAAACACAAGAACTCAATGATATGAAATCCGCAATTCGCAATCCGCAATTCGCAATCGTATCCCCTGTCTATTTTCCTTCTACTTTCATATCCCCTTCATTGGTGGAGGCCATGTCCCTGTGTTTCCGCCGAGTGGTTGTCTATCAGCCCGCTTACTCCAAGCCCCAAGAGGCACTTCGGCCCTGGATGGACAGGGGCTTCCTGGATGTTCGTAGCCCTTCTGAAAAGGTCATCGATAAGAAGGTCCTGGAGGCAGCGCTCCGGAATTTTAGGAGTTGGGGGCTTGCGCACCAGCAGGCTGACATGGCTTACCTGAAAATGGTTGGAAACGACATTGCACCTGTTGGTCCGGAGACACCAAGAATCGTTTCTGATATCAAGGCCACGCCCGCAAAGGGCTCAAAAGGATCTGAAGAGAGTGAGTT
Source organism: Pseudomonadota bacterium (assembly GCA_015222985.1). Classification (GTDB taxonomy): domain Bacteria; phylum Desulfobacterota; class Desulfobacteria; order Desulfobacterales. The sequence continues at coordinate 3,527 of JADFWI010000389.1, forward strand.
TTCCCTCCAGCTATTTCTACACCTCGCACAGGAGTTTGATGAGCATTCCTGGGAATTGAAGCAGCAAATGAATCGGTTTAATGACCAGTATCAGGCCCTGCAAAGCTTCTTTCGCCAAGACCAGATAGAGCAGGCACACGATCCAATTTCAAGAGACCAGTCCGCTTGTGCCGGCCCGGCTTCGCCAATTGACGGACGGGCTCCGCAAAGGCAGGCAGGGCTATTTCCTGTCATTGAAGATGACCCGGGTCGCCTTATGATAAAAAAGAGGATGACAGCCTGGAACCATCTCTTCCAGAAAGAACCTGCCGGCTCCGGTCTCCTCTTTACAGATTCTCCCTTAGCGCTTGCCTACCTTCTTGATGGAATACAAGGGAAAGTCGAAGTTTTAAAGTTCAACATCACTTACACGCAAGCGGTGTCAGGAGAGGTACCAAAAAACCATCCCACTTTGGCCGATCACATCCAGGAAATCTTTGATATGGTGCTTACCACGCAGTGGAGCCAGACATTGCAAGAAAGTATTATAGAGGCGGGCCGTCAAATAGAGGCGGAGATTTGTCGGCTGAGAGGATCAGCAGTGAAACCTCACGACAGGAACGTATCATTTTGCTGGTATGTCTTGCCCCACAAGGACGCTCGCGCTTTCTTGAATAGCCGCTGTGGTGTCGACAGTGGCCGTGAAGAAGATGGAGCTGCCAAGGTTAAGAATACCCTGGTAGGGTTAATCGAATATCTGGGAAGTTCTGCAACTTCTTGAAATCATAAGCCATTAGATGCCAAACAAACGAGAAACCTCCTTGTTTTTCCACAAAAATTACCAGCAATCATAAGAATACTTGACGATTTTCAAGAATTGGTGTAACAGGGCATATCTTGTAATTACGGACGGGATCGTTCTGGACGTAGAACCTGTTGAAAAAATAAAGAAAGGAGGCATCGTTTTATGTTCACACCAACAGTAGATAGTGAGAAGTGCATCGGCTGCGGAGAGTGCGTAGAGGTCTGCCCGGTTGAGGTTTTCGAGCTTGAAGACGAAAAGGCCGTGGCTGTCAATGCAGACGAGTGTTTAGGATGTGAAAGCTGCGTTGAGGTTTGTGAGCAAGAGGCAATTACAGTTGAAGAAACATAATATGATCCCGATTGCTGGTATCTGGTCCTTGATTCCGGTCAAGCTGGAATCAAGGACCAGCCATCCCACCTTTTCGCCATGAATATTCGATAGATTTTTTGTCTTACCTTTTCTTTAATCACATCACACCGTTTTCCCACTGGAGGCATGAAAATGGATGAAAAACCGTTTGCTTCCTTTGAGGATAATGGCGTCGATCCCTATGAGTGTTCCTTTTATGTAATCTTTTCAAGACCCGAGAAAGCGTGGGTGTACGGAGGCCAATCATGATCAAAAAGATAGGTGTTGTTGGAGCCGGCCAGATGGGTGCAGGGATTGCCCAGGTGGCTGCCATGAACGGATTATCCATAATTTTGAATGACGTCTCTGAAGCCTGTCTCAAGGGCGGCATTGAGAGGATTGAAAAGAGTCTGTCGATTTTTTTAAAAAAAGGACGTATCACCCATGAGGAAAAAGAGGCAACACTCGGGCGAATTGAGACTACCGTTCAACTCAAAGCTGTTCAATCTGCAGATTATGTTGTAGAGGCGGTGTTTGAAAATCAGAGCTTGAAACTCGATGTCTTCAGGCAGCTGGATGAGATCTGCGGGGCCGGGGTGACCCTTGCAAGCAACACCTCTTCCATTCCGATCACGCTAATCGCTGCTGCCACCAAACGGCCCACTGAAGTGATCGGAATGCATTTCATGAATCCTGTGCCCCTGATGAAATTGGTTGAGGTCATCCGTGGGCTGTCCACATCTGATAAAACCTTTGAGACCACCTGTGAGCTGGCGGTCAAGCTCAAGAAGACCCCGGTTGCGGTTAATGATTCTCCCGGCTTCATATCCAATCGAATTCTCATGCCCATGATAAACGAGGCCATTTTTGCCTTATATGAGGGTGTGGGAACAACAGAGGCGATTGATTCGGTTATGAAGCTCGGCATGAACCATCCCATGGGACCTTTGGCATTGGCGGACCTGATCGGTTTGGATACCTGCCTGTCGATCCTGGATGTCCTCCATGAAGGCTTCGGAGATCCTAAGTACCGGCCGTGTGCTTTACTCAGAAAGTATGTGGATGCCGGATACTTGGGCCGCAAAACAGGCCGCGGATTTTACACATATTGACCTATGATCTTCCCTGAAATGGCTTTGGTTCGGCAGAGACTCCACGCCAACAAGCTCCAAGACATCCCTGCGGCCGTAGGAAATGCCCTTCAGGGCCTTCACCTTGCCTCGGTGGCAAAACCTGGTGAATGTGTGGCAGTGGCGGTCGGGAGCCGGGGCATCAGCCATATACCCATCATTGTTTCCGAATGCGCGAAGTTTTTGAAGGACCTGGGTTTAGATCCCTTTATTGTCCCTGCTATGGGTAGTCACGGGGGAAACACCCCGGAGGGTGAACTCTCGGTCTTAGCCGGGCTTGGCATTAATGAATCCTCTGTGGGTGTGCCTATACTTGCCGCTGAGGATGTGGTCGAAATCGGCAGGTTGGACATAGGCATACCCATCCTCATGGACAGACGTGCAGCTGAGGCCGACCACATTGTTGTGCTCAACCGAGTTAAGCCCCATACAAAATTCCACGGGCCGATTGAGAGCGGCCTAACCAAGATGCTGACCGTGGGGCTCGGCAAAGAGAAAGGGGCAGCTCTGTACCACCGGGCTGCAGTCCAGCATACCTTTGGCATCCTTCAAGACGCTGCACGCCATATCCTTGAAAGCCGTTCCGTCTTCTTTGGGCTTGCCTTACTCGAAGACGGTTACAAGAATGTCTCCCGAATCTGTGCTATAAGGCCTGAAAACTGGTTTGAAGTAGAACGGAGTCTGCTCGAAGAGACTCGCTTTATGTTGCCCCACATCCCGTTTGACCCGATTGATATTCTAATCGTAGATGAAATCGGCAAGGACATCAGTGGTATTGGGATGGATTCCAATGTGACGGGAAGACACCGGGATATTGTGGGAGACTTTTACACGGCCCCGCATGTGAAACGTATCTTTGTAAGAGATTTGAGCCGTGAATCAGACGGAAATGGAAACGGCATCGGGCTGGCAGACGTTACAACACGGCGCCTCGTGGATGCCCTTGACCTTGAAAAGACCTACATGAATGCCCTGACAGCCATCTCCCCCGAAAAGGCGGCTATTCCCATGTATTATGAGACAGATCGTGAATGCATTGAAGCCTGCCTCAACACTATCGGTATGGTGATGCCCGAGGCAGCGCAGATCGTTCGTATCAAAAACACTGCCACGCTGGAGACGCTCATGATCTCACGGGCCCTCGAAGGCGATATCAGCTCCAATCCGGACATCCAGGTTGCAGGACCATGGGAACCGATAGCCTTTGATGATACTGGCAACCTATTGGATTTTGGATTGACGATTGATGATTGACGATTTATCATCAACTCGTAATCTGGAACCCGCAAGATCAATGACCATGACAAGCAAGAAGAAGCTCGAAACCCGCCACCCGTAACATTAATGATCTCGTAAAAAGTCCAACTTTCCGTCATTCCCGCGAAGGCGGGAATCCAGAACCATTTGATATTACTGGATTCCCGCC
>JADFWI010000390.1 GCA_015222985.1 Pseudomonadota bacterium
CATCTGTTCCATAGGCTTATCTCTCCGAAAGCGTCGTGATGGTCATGGTCTGGTTATGCAGAGCACATTTGGTCCCCCCGCCTCACCTTCCATGGTCCGAAGCTGATTCACCTGACTCGCCCGGTGGTTCAGGTTCCCACCCCTTTTCTTCCGTCCATCTCTTTTGCTCAATCTTCATGTTGTATCTCTCTATGGCTAGGCATCCAGGGAGGCCACCAGACCGGGCAGGGTGAGGGCGACGGCAGTTCCGCCTGCCTTGGTGCCTTTCAAGGAGACAGATCCCCCGTGGAGTTCTAAGACTCGCTTGGCCAGAGTCAGGCCCAGGCCCTTGCTGCGGGTCTTGGTGGTGAAAAATGGCTCCAAAGCCTTGGTCAGGTTAGTGCTGATAATTCCTCGGCCTGTATCAGTCACCAGAATTTCTACGTTATGGTCCCGGTGCTGGACCTCAACGGTCAAAAGACCCCCTTCCGGCATGGCCTCTACCGCATTTTTGAGGATGTTGAGCAAGGCTTGCTGGATTTGATTTCGGTCCAGGTTCAGGACAGGCTTCGGCTCGGGCAAATGGGTCTGCCATCCGATATGATGGCGCACAAGTTCGGACTGCAAAACGGCGATGGATGCCTCGATTAGTTCGTACAATTGGACCGGTTTAAGATCGAGCTGCGGAGCGCTGGTGAGATCCGAAAGCCCTTTGAGTATGTGCTCCAGACGATGGGTCTCCCTGAGTATCACGTCCGCGTACTGCTGAGTTTCTCCATCCTTACTCTTGCGATGGAGTCGCCGCGCCATCCCCCCCAAAGCTGATAGCGGATTCCTGATTTCATGCAGGAGCTGATCAGCCATCTGGCCCAGAGCCCTGTACCGCTCGGCCTGGATCAAGATATCCTTGTTCTGTTCCACCGCTTCGTTGAAGCGGTGCAATTCCTGGATCTGTGCCCCCAGCATGGCGCATATTCGGGCCTTGTCCACGGCAATGGAGGCTAACCCGGCGAAAAGCTGCAGGGCCTCCACGTCCTCCTGCATAATGGGATCTTTGGTGATAGCGTTATCCGCCAGAATAACGCCGTACGCCGTCTCATCGGATGTCAGGGGTACCACTGCCAGGCGATCTGTTCCCAAAAGGCTGACAAGGTCAGAAGGAACAGCAAGTCCCGGAGGGGCGCCGTCTCCCACCAGGAAGGCCTTGCGCTCTCGTATGGCTCGGACCAGGACATGCTTGGTATCCTCCATGGGCACCCGGATGTTTCTGACAATCCGATTGAGGGGATGGCCCTGGTTGAACACAGCGGTCTGCACACCCTCCAGGATCTCGAACAGGCCGAGACGGCGTTCGGCAATCTCCGCCCATATGCGGTGGGCCTCTTCTCTACTGGCAGGTCCAATGGCCAGCGTGCCTTCCAGGTACTGGCCCTCTACGTTCAGGCTCACGAGAAAGGCCCGGTTAAACCCGAGGCCTTCTCCAGCCGTCACCCCCACCAGCACAGCCTGCAAGATCCGATCAAGGTCCTGGGTACGTAAAAAGGCAGTCCTGAGCTTCACTGCGAGCTCCAGCAGGAGCCGGAGGCGACGATAGTTATGGGCCAGATCCGACTGGCACTTTACGTTTTCCTGATAGACATGGCGTGCGGCAAGGGCCCGTTCTACAGCAATCAAAAAAGGGCCCGGGGCGACTGGTTTTGTCAGGTAGTCATAGGCGCCGAGACGCATACATTCTATAGCGGTTTCGAGATCGCGTGGCCCGGCAAGGATAATCACTGTGGGCTCTTGAGGATGTTCAGCCAGGCGAGGTATGAGGTCCAGGCCAAAGGCATCCGTAAGGTGCAGCCTCAGGAGGATCAGCTCTACGGACCGCTGGTCCAGAACCTGCCACATCTCCTGTGCCGATCCGGCATGATGCACATTATAGCCTTCTCTGGCCAGCACATCCTGTAGCAAGTTGCCTGTGGCATCATCGCCGTTTACCACAAGAATTGCGGCACCGGCGGAAGAATGTCTTAGTGTTCTCATCATTGACCGTGAGGCTTGCGGAGTCGGTGTTGCGTCTATCTCTGTGACTCAAAATGACCGGTCTGTTTCCAAAAAAATAAGTATTAGTATTTTAACAAGCAAGTCCTTGAGAAGGAAGAGTGTAGTGCGAGGAAATCCATCTAAGTCTCCCTTTAATAAAGGAAGACTTTGAAGTATCATCCTTTGGAAAAGGGAGTATAGGGGGATTTTAGAAAAGCCGGAGATCCGCTGCAGGCTGGGAGTAAATTCTCATTATATGATATCATCTTTAGGCTGACTTTGACGTCATCCTGTCGTTAAGACCAACAGGAGAACCTTGGAATGCAGAAAAAGCCAACCTATGAAGAACTGGAACAAAGGGTCAAGGAGTTAGAGAAAGAAGCCATCAGGCGCAAGAAGGCGGAAGAGGCGCTGGCAGAATTACAGCAATACACAAGGGAACTAATTGAAGTGAGTCCGGATCCCTTAGTGGTAATTTCGTCTGAGGGTAAGATTACAGACGTGAACCGTGCAACGGAAGTGGACACCGGATATCCCAGGGACAAGCTCATAGGGACGGATTTCTCAGACTACTTCACTGATCCCCAGAAAGCACGCCAGGGCTACCTGCAGGTACTCAGTGAAGGGCATGCCCGTGATTATCCATTGGAGATCAGGCATTGTGACGGAAAAGTCACGCCTGTACTCTATAATGCCTCGGTCTACCATGACGCGAAAGGAGATGTAGCCGGAGTGTTTGGCACTGCCCGCGACATCACCAAGCTAAAAGAGGCCGAGGAAGCATTACAAAAAAACGAAAATAGACTGAAGGCCTTGCTTGCCGAGCTTGCTGCCAAGAACGAAGAGCTTGATTCCTTTGTTTACAGGGTCTCCCATGATCTCAAGAGCCCTATCGTCACCATCGATGGTTTCGTTGGCGCCCTGAGAGAAGATTTCGGGGACGTCCTCCCAGAAGGCGGAGAGAAATACCTCAGGTACATAAGCGATGCCACACGAAAAATGGAACTCTTGATCAAAGACCTGCTCGATCTCTCCCACATCGACCGCGTGATCCGAAAAAAGACAGAATTCTCTTTTGCCAGGCTCGTAAAAGATGTCTTGAAAGCGCTTCAACCTCAAATCAAGGCGCGCGGCATTGTGGTTAACATCCAGGAAGACCTCCCGGTCATTTATGGTGAAAGTAGGCGATTGGCACGGGTAGTGGATAACCTATTGACAAACGCGATAAAATATATTGGAAAAGAGAATTCTTCTCCCTGTATTGATGTAGGGGTCGAAGAACAGAACAGCCAAAAGGTATTCTTTGTCCGTGACAACGGCATCGGCATTGAACAAAGGGATTTCGATAACATTTTCAAGGTGTTTCAGCGGCTCCCATCTGCAAAAAAACAGGTCGAAGAGGGCACTGGCGTCGGTCTGACGATTGTGAAGCGAATCATCGAACACCATGGAGGAAAGATCTGGCTTAGATCAGAGCCCGGGAGAGGAAGCACATTTTACTTCACCCTTAAAGAGAAGGAGGCCTGAAGTGTTAGATTCGGAAGGATTTAGGAGATGAAACCATTAAAGGTCGTAATCATTGACGATGAAGAAGCGCACTTTCAGCTCATGAAACGGGCCATTAATAAGGAATTCCCGCTTGCTTCGATTGATTACTTCGAGGACCCCTACCTTTGTCTTCAAAGGCTAAACGAGATCATTCCGGATGTCATCATCACCGATTACCTTATGCCCAGCATGAATGGTATCGAGTTTTTAGAAGCTTTAAATCGAGAGAAGAAGGATATTATCCCCGTCATCATGATTACCGGCCACGGGGATGAGAATATTGCTGTCCAGGCCATGAAACAGGGGGCCTGGGACTATTTGGTAAAAACCCACGATTTCATTACCCTGCTCCCCAGTGTCATTAAGAAGGTGGTTTGCGAAAAGAAGCTTAAGGAAGCACTGCGCGAATCTGAAAAAAGATATAGAGCCTCATTTGACAATTTTATAGATGCAATAAACATTTTCTCTAAAGATAGAAGATTTTTGGATGTGAACAAAAAGCTGATTCAATTGAGCGGGTACTCGAAAAAAGAGCTTCTCTCCATGAAACTGGAAGATCTATACCCAGAAAGTGCCAAATCCCCAACAGAAGAAAGAATCCAGAAGATGTTACAAGGAGAAGAAGTCCCTGTCTTTGAAACTTACTTTCTTACAAAAGGAGGAGAGAAGATACCTGTTGAGATAGGTGTTAGTGCGTTAAAAAACTGCTATGGCCAAGAAATTGTCTTTCAAAGCAGCATAAGAGACATCATCGAACGGAAGC
>JADFWI010000056.1 GCA_015222985.1 Pseudomonadota bacterium
CAGCACCTTATGTTCTCTCTTGGGCCTATCAAAGGGCGTCATGATGAGGCTTCTGACAAAGTAGACCCCCAGATATTTGAATCCATGCTCAAAGGTTACGACCTCTTCCTCATCAAGCTTAAGGAGCAGCTTGTCAAGGACCTCTTTGGCGAATTCAAGAGCAGACCTGGCCTCATGGGGTTTCTTGCAAAGCACGATGAAGTCATCGGCGTACCGCACGAACTTGTAATCCTTTTTCAGCATTTTCTCGTCAAGTTCATCAAGAAACAGGTTAGCCATAATTGGGGAGATTGGAGAGCCCTGGGGGATTCCCTTTTCAAGTCTGGTCAAGGAGATCCCGTCCCATACCTCAACGTTGAGCCACTGCTCCACAAGTCGGTGAATGCCAGGTTCATGAACATATTGCTTGAATTTTTCCAGAAGCAGCCGGTGTTCCACGTTATCGAAAAAGGCGTCGATATCTGCATTTATCACCCAGCGGTAGCCCTTGTCGTAGTATTCCTTGATCTTATAAACCGCGTGTTTCACAGAGCGGCCCTTACGGTAGGCAAAGCTGCACTCTTCAAACTCCTTTTCAAGAACAGGCTCGATGATTTTCAGGGCAGCGGTCTGGACCACCCGGTCACGGACAACGGGGACACAAAGTGCCCTAGCTTCGCCGTCCCCCTTTCCCTTGTCAACCAAGAATTTGAGGAGCGGGAAGGGCGAATAAGTCTGTGTAGTCAGTTTATGCTGCAGTGTCCTGAGGTTTTTATCCAGTCTTTCTTCAAAACGTTCAATGGTTACCCGGTCCACGCCCGCACAGCCGTGGTTGGCCTTTACGGACTGGAAGGCGGAGCGGAGGGAGGCAAGATCAAGGGCCATTTTTTCTGTCATGTAATTTTACGCCACCGTTTTATCAGGTCATGTCCCTGCCTGAAGCTCCAGTGCAAATACTCATTCATATCTTCTGTAAAAACGGGTTCTTCCGGTTCCACATCATTCTTGTTTGTTGGTCTCTTTTCCGGCAGTTCTGTCAGCGTGAACCTCACTTCATAAAGCTTGTAGGCCCCGCCGCCCCGGGTTTCTTCTATCCTGCCGGGTTCCTGTTCAATAGAGGGCAGAAACTTGAGATGCCGCCCTCCTGACATTTGTGCGCCTACCTGCTGTCCCCAAGCCCTTATGTCGCTCTCGCCTGCAAGGTATGCCTCCTCGCAAAGCATCAGGAGCTGGCCCTTGTAGAGGAATTCCACGGTCAACTTCTTAGGCAGACTGTTTTCCCATTCTTGTTTTAATTCTCCAAACCAGATGGCGATCGCTACCAACAAGGTGCCAAATCCTACAGTTGAATCGCATACTGCAAGACCATCCATGTTAACGCTAGTTCGTACTGACCATATAACAGCAGCAACTATAAAAAATATTCCGATACTTACAAATATGATTGTTTTGTGATTTCTTAAGGCGAAAAAGAAAAGATGCTTGATCTTTTTGTACCATGACATAGCGAGGTTCCTTTAAATCCCTATGAATCTATCAATCTATAAATACAGATAATTATCCATTAAGGATGATTATCCTATCGATTTCTCTGAAACCCATAGGGCAGGCCGATTGATTCGGGTCTGTTGGTTTGTTCTTTCTTGAATTCGTCAGGCGCTTTTTCTCCTTTTTCTTTGCAAACCTTAAACCATCCGTATCCGCTGCTTGTCTTGCCTCCAAAGCCCTCTTCGCAGGCATTCTCCCAGTCTTGCTCTACCTGTTTCAGCGGTGATACCCCATCGTGGGACACAAAGGTGAAGAGAAAGCGGGTCTCCTCGGGCACAGCGAGAAATAGCACCGGAACCGGGTTCTCCACGTCAGGGGCATTTTTATATCCTGTTTCTCCTGCATAATACTTCGTATGATGGGGCGTCATTACGTCCAGTTCAAGTCCCTTCCAGTTGCAGGGCAGTGCGTCGAAAAAGGTTACCTTGCCAGCTCCAAAGCTGTTCTTGGACCCGGACTCCTTTTTCTTTTCAAGGGAGCCGTAAATATCAAGGAACAGATCGTTATTGCAACCAGCGGCTTTAGCTGCGGCCCGGCATGCCCCCTTTACAGAGGAGCCGGGAATGACGGGAACACCGTACGTGTAGTGGAGGGATATCCCTGTCTCCATGGCAGCCGCGCAGCTTAAACCCAGGACAAGCCTGGACTTCAGTTTGGCTACAAGGAGCCTGCACCGTCCCTCTTTCACAAATGGCTTCATCCGCGCAACCCACTCCTTGTAAAAGTCCAGGTACGATTGGAAATGATCTGCAAAATTATAGGCACGGCATGCGGTCTTAAAGACAAAGGCCCTGTCTCCCTCCCATTTGTCCTTCTTTGGGTCCATTATGCTGAGATCGTTCAAGCGACCGCAGATTATGGCGTGAAGGCCCAGCTTGTCTACCAGGAGCCCGGGGTGCACCTTCCCAAAGCTCTTTTTATTCACTTGTAACATCGCCGGTCCCCCCTTTATCAGGTTTTGGCAGCTCCGCCTTTGCCATGAGCTTCAGCCAGGTTACATAGGCCGACGCCTCTTCCGTGGCACGGGAAAGGTGGTTGCTGCAGATGCTTACAGCAGTGCTTCCATATTCAGTTATCGGCAATGGAATGCCAAACCGGCCGGAGAGATGATCTATTATCTCCTTCCCCACCTGAATCCTGTCTTCCTTGTCTTTGTTGAGCAGATAAACCAGGGTCTGGAGCAGGCCGTTCATCCTGAGCCTGGCGGGCAGGGCCTCGATCTCCTGGCGGATTTCCCCGGCCTTTTGGAGTTCCTTCTTGTCGGCTACCTGATCGGGCTTGACCTTTGCGATAAACTGCGTGGCCCTTTCGGCCCGAAGTGTATCGAGGTTCCTACTTGTCATCGGCCTCTTCCTCCTTGCTGCCCGTTTTATCGGTTGTTTTCTTATTGTTAAGCGGCGTCACTTCCATCAACCCCCTGCCCGTGGTTTCATGTCCCCCCACCTGGAAGAAGGGGATTTTTGTATTTGCGAGATTACCGAGGTACTTGCCGTTATCATTCGTTCTATTTTCTCCCGACTGGTGAGGCGGGCTGGTGAGTACCAGGGAGAAGAAGATGCTGTCAGAAGGCACCACTTCCTCGTACCAGAGATTGTCGGACTGCTTGCCTTCTTTCAGGATGTTGTGGGCAACCACTTCAAGGCCGTTCCTGCAAAACCACCTGAAGACCTCGTCAGATACCAGGGCCCTGCGCTTCCGCAGTCTTTCCGGAATACCGGAACCGGATAGAAGGCCGGTAATCCACTCGTCAGTTGCAACGGTGTTTATTTCCAGTTCCTCGTCCTCAAGGAAGATGAGAGCGCCGTTCCCGGAAAACGGATGGTCTCCAGAGAGAGGGGAAAACGTGTTTTCCGCCAGGCCTTGCAACTCCATGTCCGCGTCTTTCTCGTTTGTTAGGCCGGAAAGGCGTCTGAACTCTATATAGCGCCTGACCTGTAGAGGGCAGGTGATTATGGCAAAGGTGCCGCTACTCGCCCTTACCGGCAGGAAAAGTATTTGGGCATCTGTAAAGCCCAGGCAGCCGGCATAAAAGCGCTTCTTGCTCGCATCCCCGGCTTCAGGGTCGGGTCCAAAGGCGATTTCCACTTCCTCCCCTTTCCCCTCTTTAGACCAGATAGACTTACAGTAGTCCCGCCACACTCCCTTCAGGGATGATGCCGGGATGATGGGATGACCTGTTGTCCTCTCCCTTGCCACCGGGAGATCAATGCCGCTGCTTCCCTCGGCGGCTCCGCAGTGCAGGGGGCTTATAGCCCGGTAAATGAACAATTTTGAGTCGACAAACATAACTGAAACTCCTTTGCCTGGGGTATATCATGGAATAACCGTATTTTTCATGGCAGATCCTCAACTCGAGAAAATGTCGGGATTGCACGCTCCTGCAAATGCAAGCCCGAACCCCTGATTCCTGAGAAACTCGTTGTCTCCTATTGCAGACGCGTGCAGTTTAATGATGTCATCAAGGTGTTCAGCTTCCCCCTGGAAGTAGAAGACTGAGCCTGCAGGGACGAATTTCCTGATGGGACGCTCCCCCTGGGCCTCTATGTTGTATCCGCCGAGAGAGAAGGGTTTGCCCACTGCAGCTGCAAGGAGCTCGACAGGCACTTCCAGCTCTTCGGTCTTCAGGATGTGCCGGTCACCCTGGACAGGCTCCCAGCCTCCCTCGAAATAGGCAGGGGTAGCAAAGTAGATCCGGAAACAGGTCTTTCCGTCCCTGGTGCATGCCCCAAGTTCGCTTTTTGCGGGTCCACCGGGCCAGTTAAAGCTGGAAGGGCCGATGACCCCGACCCTGGCAGGCCGCTTTTCGCCCCCCAGATTGATGATTTTTATTTTTCCGGTCTTGACGAGATCGATGGGCTCCTCTTGGTCGTTTCCCGGTTTTACATTCCAGTCGCAACGGAAAGATACACCGGGGCATGTCCTGATGTGTCCGAGGGAAAACAGCTTTCCCTCCTCTCCGGCATAGGTGACGGGATCAATTCCCACATTGATCCGCCTTTCCGATGACCATATTTCAGAGGCGGAAAATATATCTCCTTTTTCGCTGGTATCGAGAGCCTCTCCATCTCCCCAGGGCATACCGAGGTACTCGGAGAGCTTTGTCCCCGAGATCAGGTGAAGGCCCTTTACCTTGGGAAGGCGTCCCAAACCCGGGGGAAGCCTGAGATAATATGGCGTCGGGAGACTGTTTTCTCCTTCGGGAACTCCGGTCACCGAGAATGATCGGATTCTATTGAAATCCTTATTCAAAATAGCGTCAAAGGGAAGGGGAAAGAGTGTGTCGTCATTGTAAAAGATGGCTGGCCCCTTCTGCCGGAAGCTGCCTGCATCTTTACCGCTTCCGAACCAGGTGGGCCATTCCTTGCCATTGGAAGTCTTTTCCCCGCCCCATTTGCACACCTTGTACCCGCCGGACATGAGGACCGCGCCGCGCCAGGCGCCGAAGCAGACGCTGGGAGTGGGAGGGAAGATCGAGTCCACTGCATGGCCCTCGTTGGTGCCGAATCTCCTGCTGTCGCGGACGAAGACGGTGTCAAGGGGAGTGATATCTACAAACATGAAAGCCTCCTGATGTGGCGAAGGACTATGAGGGTTTTGGCAAGGATATCGGCCCGGCGAAAACGGTCGTTGCCCCTGGCCGCTGATTGGGATTCCATGGCGTCAAGGAACTCTTCAGTATGCTTCTTGATATCAGTGGCGTTATCCTCCGAAAGATCACGGCTGGTCAAGAGGCGGGCAAGCGCGATGCTGCGGACAATATTCTTCTTGCCGGCCGCGGCACTGTCAGTCACCTTGACATAGGTCTCAACCGCCTCAAGCTGTTTTTTAAGACTGTACATGGAGCTTGAAGAGAATGTCTTTGACGCGACGAGGTCAGCAACTTCTTCGGCCCACTGGTAGAGCGTCCAGCCATTTTCATCTTTCGACGGGAGCACCACTGATGCGGCCTCGCTGTCACCCTTGTAGACAACCAGGGCAAGGGCGTCCTTGTCACTGGCCTTGGCTTGCTCATCCAGGGCGGAGTGAGCCTCCCGGAGCAGGCGGTTCAAGGGGTACTTTACAGAGGCTATGAGCAGGGCCACACTCAGGGTGGCGGGCTGTTCCTTTTCGTCGTCATCCTTGAATGTGAAATTCTCAAGGCTTTTCCTGTATAGCCTGCGCCACTCGCAGGCTGCCTTCAGGGAAGACTCCACCGGGCATACTGCCATCACGTCGTCTCCTCCGGCATAGACAGCCCTCCCGCAGGTTTCTTCGGACTCGACGAACCTTACCGCCTCCGAGGCAAAAGCGTTCAGGGCCTCGCTTAGCTTGACTAGGTCGTCTCTATGCTTGCAGGCATCCACAATGCGGCCCATGGAGTCGCCGTCGGCCAGGAGAAGGGCGTAGTGTCCCGGTGGAGTGCCGATGCCTTCCTTGGCGGCCTTGACAAGTTTTTTCCGAACCTCTGCCATGGGGTCATCCACATCGGACTCGCCGGCCTTTACTTCGGTCTCGGTCAGATACTGTGGCTCCCAATGGAGAAAATCGTGTCCGTTGAAACCAGTGATGCAGGGAATAGCCTCCGGATCAACACGCTCAACGACGTACTTCGTACCGCCGTTTTTTGCCTCAGACTCAAGCCTTTTCAGCTCTTTCAGTCTTGATGCGAAGTCCTCGATTGCCTTGTCAAGCTCACTGTCTGAAACCGCTTCCTTCAGGAGGCGGTATCGCCAAAAGGCGGTAGCGACTGAATAGGTTGAAGGAAAGGGGCTTGTGGAATCATCATTCCTGAGATAAAGCCGCTTGGCAAAGCCGATTGCGGAGAACCGCTCGCCCTTGTCGGACCTCACGGCCCTTACGATCTTTCCGGGGAACGAGGGAGTGTGCTTTCCAAGGTCCCGCCAGAACCGCTTCACTTTATGATCGGCCTTACCAGGCGGTGCAAGAACCGAGAGGTTGGGCTGAAGAGTGCATTTGGGGCCAGGCTCCTTTTGCTGTCTGAATATCCTGGTGCGCTTTGCCGCATCGAAGCGGGCATTCAGCTCTTCAAGGGCCTTTGAAATATTCTTTTCATCCGCTATTTCCCTGGCGCTCCAGGTGAAGTCGAGAAATCCCTTCAACTGGCGATCAACAATCCCTCTAATCCAATAATCACGATAAAATGGTACATTGCAGAGTTGCCCACGGATAATCTCTTCAAGGTGCCTCTGAACCCCTTCCACTACCTCTTCGGCCAACTTTTGCGGATCCGAATTCGACTCTGCCAGGAGTATGTTGGGAAGGTTGACGTTTTTAGCGCCTTTTGCCGGATAGATGACCTGCCCGTTATTCTCCAGGATTTCATGGGCCCTTTCCATGAGTGCACTGAGCATCCGGCTGCCGGCCCAGAGGTCTTCCAGTTTCCGGGCCGCGGCAATGAAATCCTGAACAGGGCCAAAGGAAAATTTAATGAGATGGGTCATCGGCCTAAATCTCCTGTATGGTGCAAATTGATTTGACCTTATTTATGGCGGCATACTGATCGACTGCAATTTTACCTGCTCTTTGTGCATAGACATGGTTCGGGCAATCAGAAAGTCGGTCTGTGAATATCAATAGGGCGGGATAGATTTTGTCTTTTTTGTAAATGGGACGGAGATGCACTGGAGAGGCCAGACGTTCAAATTTTTCTCCATCTGCATATTTCCATTCAAGAGTAGTATTGCAGAAGTTTTGTGTATACGGCATTCCAAGGACCACTCTGCGGACGCGAAGATCGTCGTTTAACCTGTTATTCATCGCAGCTATAGCATCATCATGGTCTTCCCTGCCAATGCCGTTATAGATTATCCAACTTTTATGGGGTGGTTTGAACTTGTACCTCCTAACCTCCCACCACTTTTCAGCTAACCATTTCGCTGCATTCAAACCACTGGAAGTTTCCTTTGGACGCCTATACAGTTCAAAAGGTTTTTTCTCTTTTTTACATGGAAGATATGATTTAATTGTATCCCAAAGTGAAACCGGTTCATTTGCTTCATTAATGGCATCAGCGAGTTTTTTTGTTTGGGGGCAATCTGCCTTATCACAATCTACTTGAACCAGCCTCATGCATCCGGCAGCCCTGGTGGAACGGCTCCCAAGGGCTCCAAGGCTTATCCATAGGGCGGCTACTGCAACGCCTTTCTCCAGGAGATCTTTTTCTCTTGATTTGAGCTCCAGTTCAAAAGAGGTCTTCACAGGCAGGCATTCTCGTCCCTGATTTGTCAGAAAATACCAGAGATATGTTGAAAGCTCATTGTTTTGATCATTCAAATTAAACGGTTCAGGTCCGCGGTTTACCTTTGCAATACGAACAGTCAGCGGCGAAATCTTTTCGGTGGAACCGAATAGTTCCGCTTCTTCGTCCCGTGTCGCCCCACATATCCTGTACCACCATCGAAGTTGCCCCCGGATGGACTGGGTACGAAGTTCGGGCTTGCTCTGATCTGCTCCTCCGCAGAAACAAGGGGTGATGAATTCGGCTTTAAGTGCGGCGGTAAGCATCAGGGCACCTCCGTGGATTCAGTAAGTCTTATTATTTCGCCCAGTTCCGGCGCGTTCTTCACATGACGTTCTATCACTACTGCCCCTCCAAGCCTTGGATCGTAAAGACCCACCCATGCAAAAGTGTGAGACAGATGGACCAAATATCCGTAAAGCCAGATGGGGCCGCGTCCAGAGAGAATAAGACCTTTGCTCATTTCCAGACCTTCAGGCAGGTTTGTCCTGTTTAGAGAGTAAGGTTCGAGCAACCCTCCTGATGAAGCAATGGAGAAGTTACAAAGGGTAAATTTCTCAAATGTAGATATATCCCATGAAATCACATGACCATCATCAATGGACATTGTGTGTCCCTCCAATAAATCTAATCTCACATATGATCCAGATGAAGATACACCATCTGTTATGTTGCTCCAACTTCCTCGCCTGTGCGTTGCTCGCAAACAGGTCACTGCTATGCATGCTAAGTACGCCTTGCTTCTTTGAGAAACATTTCATACCCCCCAGCCTAAAACTCTCCCTTTCCCCACATGCACATATTCTCCCAGCCTGATATACGGCCAGAA
This sequence comes from Pseudomonadota bacterium, assembly GCA_015222985.1. Lineage (GTDB taxonomy): Bacteria > Desulfobacterota > Desulfobacteria > Desulfobacterales. The sequence continues at coordinate 8,595 of JADFWI010000056.1, forward strand.
CGGCCCAAAATCGCTCCCAACCGAGTATACGAGAA
>JADFWI010000391.1 GCA_015222985.1 Pseudomonadota bacterium
AAGCTCAACAGAATATTGCTTAAACACAGGGTCTGAAGTTACGATGGGCAATCCCTCAATCTGTCCTTGAGCGATCAACATACGGTCAAAGGGATCACGATGAGGACCGGAGAACGCACCTGCTGCCAGCGCATGTTCCATGGTAATTGGTAAAACGTCTATACGCGACTTGCGTAGCAAGGAGGGTAAATTATGGGCTGCCTCACCAGCATGAGATAATTTCCCTAAACGATATTTTGTCGCGATCTCCCACCCGGAAGCGCTGCTAACCAGAATCGTATTATCTGGAGCCTGAATAACATCATGAGCCGGACCAGAAAGCTTGGGATCATCAAATAACCACCACAAAAGGACATGGGTATCAAGCAAGAACCTCGAAGCCTTTTCTTTTACTGGTTCCATACCTTCAGCTCGCTCTCTGGTAGTGGTTCAAAAAAAGTCTCGTCCAGCCGTCCGTCAGCAATTCCGGGCACCCTGGGTTGCGCCTCCTCCAAAGGTACTAAGCGGGCATAAGGTTTTCCCGCCTTGGCGAGCACTATTACCTCGCCCCCATGCGCTCGTTTAAGCAACCGCGAGAACTGTGTCTTGGCCTGATGTACATTCACAATTGTAGGCATGTGAACCCTCCGATTTTTTTGGTCTAATGATAAACTAAGTCCTTGGACTAAGTCAATATGTTTTTTGCGAGGTGTGGTGGGACGGGGTTGCTTTAGTCTTGACACATCTCCGAATACGTATATAATGTGCGTAAATGCAAGGGGGTGGTTAGTGTGAAGACTGCAACAGTTGGTGAAATCCAAAAGAATTTTGCCCGGGTGCTCAGAGACATCAACGCCGGAGAAGAGGTTACCGTTACAAAAAGAGGAAAACCGGTAGCCAGGATCACAGCGTTAGGCCCTAGGAGTCAGATTGACTGGCCTGACTTCTATGCTGAAGCTGTTGAACTGAAGGGCAAACCTGCCAGTGAGATAGTTATTGAAGGCAGGGAGGGTAGATTCTAGGTGCTTTACGTTGATACCAGCGTCATTGTCAAACTCTATTTTAGAGAAGAATATTCTCTAGACGCATCAAATTGGCTTAGAAACAACGATGAAGCTATCCCTTTGACCAGTTTTCATGAACTGGAGTTCAACAATGCTGTCTACTTAAAGCGATTCAGGGCTGAAATCACAGAAAAGGAGGTCGCACTGATCTTGTCAAGATTCCATGAGCACCAAAGAAAAGGAATCTACTATCGCCCCCAACTGCATTGGACCGAAATATTTAGCTACGCCCTCGATCTGTCAAAGCAACACACCCGAAAAACTGGGGCAAGATCATTGGATATTCTGCATGTTGCCTCGGCCCTGTCAATGAAAGCAGACAGGTTTATCACTTTCGACGACAGACAGTCCAATCTCGCTTTTCTTGCCGAACTGAAAATTGACCGAATCTAAGCCGCCTCATATTCGCGGTTCATCTCAGCGATGTGACCGTGATCTGCAAAACTGAAATATGTATTATCCCCGATAATCAGGTGCTCGTGGACCGGGGGACGCGAGGGGGACGTTGTTGACCCACACTCTCAAGTGTATATCTCGCAACAAAATCCTCAATTGTTTGGAATCAGGATATCGAAAATTGGCGCTTTTAATTTTCTTGGCAGGATTTTTGCTGTCTAGGAGGAGGCGATGAAGTGTTCCCGTATTGCAGTCTTTATCTTGCTGGTAGAAGGCAAAACAGAAAGGAACTGTGTCATGGCCAGAAGTCCAGGCTAAAAAGAACCGGGGCAAAGGATCAAGACAAGGCAATTTCTCAAATGGATAAACCGTCTTAGGGATGCCTCACTTTGAAATCTTTCCGGGATACAACCTTTCCAAGCAGCATACCGGTTACTTGGCGTTCCTTGTTGGGAAAAAGGTCTTATTGAAGAAAGGAGAAGAAAAATGAACCGGAAAACCTTGTTTCACGTTACAGCCTATATATGCACGATGGCCATGTTGGTAATCATCTCCGTAGGGGCAGCCTATGCCGCAGATCTTCCGGAAATCAAGAAAAGAGGGGTCTTGCGACACCTTGGTGTCCCGTATGCCAACTTCGTTACAGGCAGCGGGGACGGGATGGACGTCGAATTGATGCAGCTTTTTGCTGAACATCTTGGCGTTAAATATGAGTACGTAGAGACTGGTTGGAAAAACGTAATCGGAGACCTGAGCGGAAAGAAGGTTAAGCCCAAGGGTAGTGATGTGGATATCCTTGGTGAGGTGCCTGTCAGGGGAGACATCATTGCCAACGGCTTGACCAAAGTTCCCTGGAGGCAAAAGGTTGTGGATTATTCCACCCCTACCTTCCCGACGCAGGTGTGGCTGATAGCCCAGGCGGATTCTTCCATGAAACCGATCGCCCCTTCCGGAGATATCAACGCGGACATCTCTGCTGTGAAGAAGTTGCTCAGGCAACGGACAGTGCTGGGAAAGGCCAATACGTGCCTTGACCCCGCCCTTTACCATCTGGAAGAGACTGGAGCGAAAGTCATATTATTTGACAGATCCCCTAATGAGCTAGCCCCAGCGGTTATCAACGGCGAAGCCGAAGCCACAATTCTGGATGTGCCCGATGCCCTCATCGCACTGGAAAAGTGGCCTGGAAAAATTAAGGTGATCGGCCCTGTCTCACCCGAGCAGGAGATGGGCGCTGCGTTCGCCAAGACATCTCCCAAACTGCGAGAGGCTTATAACGAATTCTTAGAGGAGTGCAAAAGGGACGGAATCTATCTTCGCCTTGTAAAAAAATACTATCCGACCGTTTTCGCGTACTATGCAGTATTTTTCGAGAAAAAGAAAAAGTAGAATAGGATACCTGGGCTTTTTATGAAAGGATAACGATGAAGACCTGCCCAATCCGAGCGTTTCCGGCAACCCGAAACATAGTCGCATTCACCGTGGGTTTTGTCCTACTTGTATACATGGGCTTTCTGCTTATCACCAATTTTCTATCGCAGGTCGACTTGCAGAAGAGAGCCCTAGAGCAATTGGTGCAGGACACCGAAAAACGTTCCATGGCGGTGAGTTACTTTTACGCAGAACGAAAAAACGATCTGAAAAACCTTGCTGAAAACAGGGCCTTTTCGGTGTTCTTTGAAAACAAAGCCCTAGGAATGTCGATGGACTACGGCTTGCGTGCCAGTCTGCTCGCCATCTCATACCAATTCGATCGTTTCATTAAACAAAAAACGTTTGCTGGACAAAAGGTCTACTCCCGAGTGGTTTTTGTCAGCGCTGATGGCAAAGTACTCCTCGATACAGGTTTGATAAACTCCGAACAAGATGGAGAGCGAGACTGGAAGAACTTTCTTACCCCGGATAGCCGAAACGTGATTGTCACTGACGACCACAATAGGCAGGATTGGATGGTCATTGTTTCCGCCCCATATTTTTTCAAAGGGAACTACACTGGACAACTCATGGCCTGGGTCAAGTCCCAATATGTTTACGAATATTTCATAGAGACAGGCAGGCAGGCAGATAGGTTTGTCGGTTTGGTCTGTGATAAAGGTCATGTTCACTTGACGAGGCCCGCGCAGACCGAGCTGCTCTTTTCCAGCCTGTCCGAGATTACGAGCGTAGGAATCGCACAGGCTCAACGTTTTGAGGTAACCAGTCAGGATGGGACCGAGATGGACCTGGTCGCTGTTCGGGTTCCGATCAAAGAGACCCCTTTTTCCCTGGTTAACGCTTTACCAGCCTGTGAGGTATTAGGCCGGACGTCGCCCGCACACCTTTTTACGGTAATGGGGCTGCTATCGATAGCTGTTGCGGGCGGAGCGATCTTTTTGTGGCGGATCAACACGAACAATTTGGTTCTACAGGCTCGCTTCGATGAGGCGTCCAAACGGGAAAAAGAAGTCGACGAAAAAATACGTTCCATACTTGAGAACACTCCCGATGTGATCATGAATGTGGACCGTGACGGCAACATTGTGTTTATCAATCGAACCTTGCCAGGCGTCACTCCGGAACAAACCAAAAGGAGGAATGTTTATGACCACATTCCCCCGGAGCACCACGATACGATCAGAAACGCCATTGAACGAGTGTTTCAGGCAAGAGAGGCGGTCAGCTGCGAAGTCGTTATCGACCCTGATGGCCAGGGAGCCAAAACATGGCATGCCAGTCGCATGGGACCTGTGGAGCAAGAGGGACAGGTTGTCGGCGCTACAATAATCTCCACAGACATTACCGAGCGCAAAAAAGCGGACGAGGCACTGAAAAAGGCCAAAGAAGCTGCAGAGGCTGCCAGCGTTGCCAAGAGCGAGTTTCTGGCCAACATGAGCCACGAGATCCGCACCCCCATGAACGGGGTGATCGGCTTTACGGAGATGCTGCTCGATACCAAGCTGGACGATGAACAGACGGAGTATGCCAAGACCATAAAGCATAGTGGCGAGGGGCTACTTTCCTTGATCAACGATATCCTTGATTTTTCAAAGATCGAGGCAGGTGAGTTGCAGTTTGAGACCGTTGACTTTGACCCTGAAATTACGGCCTATGACGTTTGCGAGCTGATTCGCCCAAGGCTGCAAGACAAGCCTGTTGAGATACTGTGCCGTATCGGCGATGAAGTCCCGGCTTATGTCAGGGGAGATCCGGCGCGGTTTCGGCAGGTGCTGTTGAACCTCATGGGCAATGCTGCAAAGTTTACCGAATCGGGTGAAATAGAACTCTCTATTGACATAGCAGAGGAACGTAATGAACGGCTAAAACTCCGTGCCAGTGTCAGGGATACTGGTATCGGCATCCCGCAAGATAAAGTGGATACAATCTTTGAAGTCTTTCAACAAGCCGATACTTCCACTACTCGAAAGTACGGCGGCAGCGGTTTGGGCTTAGCGATATGCAAGCAAATCTCAGGGCTTATGGATGGAGATGTCTGGGCAAAAAGCGAGCCGGGAAAGGGAAGCACATTTTACTTTGCGGCCTGGCTGCAAAAGGTGGAAGGCAAACAGGTCAAAAGATTTGCCCCGGTTTCCCTTTCTGGCAAGAAGGTACTTATTGTTGATAATAACAAGAGCAACCTGACTATCATAACACACATTATGAAGTCAGCAGGCATACGCGCAGTAGGGCTTACGGGGGGTGAGAAAGTCCTGCTAACTGTGAAAAATGCCTTTGAGGCTGGTGATCCCTTTGATGTTTGCATCTTGGATATTCAGATCCCTGAAATGAGCGCCTATGACGTAGCGCGGCAAATTCGCGATTCCCAGTCACGGATTCCTTATATCCCTTTGCTGGCTTATTCCTCATGTCCTGAGGGTGACGCAAAAGAGTGTTTGGAAGCAGGCTTTGACGGCTTTTTGCCCAAGCCCGTGCACCGGCGAAAACTTTTGGACATGATGGAGCGGCTGCTGGGGGAAAAGAAGGATGTCGACGAGGGGAAAAAACCAGTCTCAATTGTCACTCAACATTCTATGAGAGAAGAGGCCAAGCATTCTGCACGTATTCTTTTAGCAGAAGACAACCCAGTTAATCAAAGGCTGGCAAAGATGGTGTTGACAAAGGCGGGCTATCAAGTGGAGGTGGCCAACAACGGACGGGAGGCCGTTGAGAAATACACGAAGGCTCCAAAGGCGTTTGACTTGATTTTCATGGACATCCAGATGCCAGAAATGGACGGCATGAAAGCCACAAAAGCGATCAGGGACAACGGATTTGACAAAATCCCAATCGTTGCCATGACCGCCCATGCAATGAAGGGTGACCGGGAAAGGTGTCTTCAAGGGGGCATGGATGATTATATTTCAAAGCCGGTCAAAAGAGAGTTGGTATTTGAGATGCTTGAAAAGTGGGTTGTTGACAAAAGGGACGCGAGGGGACGTTGTTGACTTAGCCATCTTGGGAGACATTGAACTATGTTTGGTGGTGGGCGTGATCGGTGATCAATCTCGCGTTGCCCGCAAAGCTTTTCTATCCCTGTAGCAATGACATGATGTAGCGTTCCAGGTGCGCATCCCCTATAGCTGCATAAACAACATGGCAAAAGGTTCTGGAAAGCAATGATAGTCTTTGCGGCCTTTTTGAGCAGTTTTGAGGAATTCACTACGTAATGATATCCATGGAATTGAAAAAATTGCCAAGTTGTTTACCCTTCGGGAAAGCCGATGTCGAAGATCCGCCGCAGGAGGGATACAGCATCTGCTGCGTTGCCTGTCCGCCGTAC
>JADFWI010000057.1 GCA_015222985.1 Pseudomonadota bacterium
AGCGTCGTAATGAGTGAGCCTATTTTTGCCTTTGACACGGTCTGGATATGATCGAAATTGATAGCACAATCTTCCGGCATATTATCATGTTTGGACAGGAACACTTCGCTTGGTATGTCCCTGATCGTCGTTGTGATCGGTACAACAGTGACTTCTCCGAGGTATTCCAAAATGGAATCGCGGGTTAGAATCAAAACAGGACGTTTCTTGTCAGGAGCCTTGAATTTATACCATCTGATTTCGCCTCTCCTCATTCATGCCCCCAGTGCTGTTCCTTTTCCCATACACTGAACTCAGCCTTGTTCACGGGATGTAACTTATACCCCCGCCGGTGTTTCTCTTCAAGACGACTAACGTTGAAACGATCGATTGCATCTCGCAAAGCATTTCGGGTAAAAGCAGATCGGGTCGTTTTGAGCTCCTTCACAAGCTTGTCCACAGATTTGACCAGATCGTCATCTAACGTCATTTGTATTGTGCGCATAATCATCCTCCAAATCATGTGGCATTTTGTGTGTATGATATTCCATATTCATGAGTATGTCAAGGGGGCTGCACAGGGTTCTTGGGAGAGTCTTTTTCTGGAGGGTCATTATGGGGGTCATTACGGGGAATCATTACGGATCTTGCGGGGTCAAGTCCCGGTTTGACTCTTATTCACTTTTAACAAGAGTCAAACCGAGACTTGACCCTTTATCTTTCCTGTGAGGGGCGGTCCTATCCCGATGGGCGATTCGCCCCTGTTTCGTGCTCGTTGTCTCCAATCCAGGCGGGCCGCGACATTATTCGAGACCCAGGTACTTTCGGATATGTTTGGCCAAGGCGTTGTCAATTTCGTTGTGTCGTGGCACCGGCTGTTTTTGCCCGGTTCAAGAATTCAAGTAAATGTCATGCCTGGAGCCTCGTCTGAGCAAAACACATCCATCCCGCAAGAGCCGGCGAATGAATTGTTTGCGCTTCATATCGCAATTGCTTTCATCTTATGCTCCTGCGGCACATCTTCCATGGCCATCATCATGTACGCATCTCTGATATTCTCTTCCAATTTTTGAAGGGTCTCACCTTGGCTCATAATCTCCGGGTGTTCGAGGAGTTTACCCAGCCAGAATTTCTCTCCCTTCCAATAAACCATTGTCATTTTTGTGTTCATGGGATTCTCCCCCCTTTTGGGATTGGTTGAGAAAGATCTCAAAACGGGTCCTGAATTTGAGCGCCCCGTACGTTCCCTTTTCACCAGCTCAACACTCGGGCTGACAGGTGTGCGGGCGCTTTTCCTGCACATCCTTGTCCAGCCGCATGTTGTGTGCCGGGCACGGCACGTGTTCTTAGTGTTCTTAGAAGTAAATTTAATATATCACGTAAGGGTGATGTTAAGCAAGTCCCAGACCCAGCCCGATGGAGGCGACTCGAAGCGAAGCGGAGAGGCGAGCCACCGGGTGAGAGCGACCAAAAGGAGCGGCAACGGTGTAGCGGTATCACAACCGGGTATCCGGCGACGGTGCCAGGGAAAGCAGTGGCCTCTGCTACGGCAGGGTACCGCGAACGTATGGGGCGACGTACAGAAATCGAGTTCGGCGGGCCCTGGTGGGACGAATCCGCAACACAGGACAAAGTCCTCTAACTACCTTAAGCCCAGGTACGTATACTCGGCGCCCATGTGCGGAAAGACACGTGTTGACCCCGGGAGGCCCGTTGCGTGTCCTTAGAGGACTGAGCGAACCGCAAGGGGAGCAGATCGCGTAACGGGAGTCTGCAGAGGGCATACGAGGCGTGGAAGTTCCCTCAGAACGCGTGCAGAGGGGATTGGAAACGAGCCGCACCCAAGTGCGGAGGCCTCACCCCGCCAAAGGCCCGAACGGTGCCACCTGCCGAATGGCAGGGGTAAATGGGCGAGGTGAGTAGGAGTCGTGTACTTATGGGCATATTGCAGCAGTTGCTGAAATGCCCATAGCGTCATGCGTTTTCCGAAAACCCCGCAGAATGGGAACAGTAGGCGCGTATGCGACCTATTTTGTCTGACCAGCCGACTTGTTCCGCCATAGCCTTTGCGACGGCGAAACCGCCGTATACGGACCCGTACGTACGGTGGTGTGGGAGGGCCGCCCTGTGAGGCGCCTCCCTATCCCGATAGGGCTTGTATAATCTCATAATATCACGGGAGTAACTTCTTGCCCGGAAGTTATTTATATATTTATGGACGTCCCGCTTTTCCCGCTTTTCCTGCTCCGTTCGGGCCAGTAATGCCCGTGGTAGAGCCTCTTGGGAGATCCAAAGAAAAATCATCAAGGGCAACCGTCCCATCAAAATTCTTGTTTACGTTTATGACACTTAGAACCGGATCCATATCTTCATCTTATGTTCATGCAGAACATGCCTCTATTACCACAATGGCATGAATTGACACGAAGGTACACACACGAGGGGCAGAATCAATTCTAAAGCCTCTGTTTCCCAGGATTGAGAAGAATTGCCAACCGCAAGCCCTTTGGTTTCAAAGAGTTAAAAAGCTCAGGCGGAACTTAGCATCCATTTCCAGGCAGGTATGGCTTTGACTAAAACCCCTTCTTCGTGAAAATCCTTTTCCTGATTATATGTTACTATCAGGTTCTCTCTGATACCGAAATACTTGGCGGTTCTGACGATTGCCTCCAACTCCCGCCTCACGGTATCTTCTTGACTTATATCGATACAGACCTGGAGTGCCATGACAGGATGCCCGTCACTGTCCACGGCGATAAAATCCACCTCCTGACGCTTTTTTCTCGTCAGATAATAATGAACCCTGTGCCACCTTTGATAAAGGTGGACAAAGACCATGTTCTCAAGTGCCCTTGAATAAGAACCGTCCCAAATAAGGCTGTTCTTGTTGGCCAAAGCCCAGTCGATTGCGTAAATTTTCTTGTAGTTTCTCTCCTGCTCTTTGAGGGAACTCGAATAGATGGGAACCATGAACAGGAACCATGAATCTTGCGCCCAGTCAATATATGCTCTCACAGCATCCCGGCTTGTACTGAATCCGGCTTGTTTTAGGTACTGAAAAGCGCTTTGAAGGGTATGAGCCTTGCTGATATTTGAAAGCAAGTAGTTATACAGATGGATGCACTGTTTAGGTTTGCTCACATCGTATCGCTGTATTATGTCCTTGAGAATCATGGTATCGAAATACTCCCTCAGCAATGCCTCTTTTGTATATTCTTCGAGATTGGCTATGGCGGGATAGGCGCCCCATTTTAAGTATTCGTCAAACATCCTTCTTGCTTCAGCCTGGCCTTTTGTTGAACTTGTTTTGTATCTGAAATCCTTGAATCTCAAAAACTCAACAAAACTCAATGGATATACCGTAGATGAAATGGCTTTACCCCGAAGTTCAGTTGCAATGTCATACTTTAACAACTTGGAAGAGGACCCTGTTACAATCACTTTCCAATTGGGATTTCGGGACAAATCTATGACATACTCTTCCCATCCGGGGACCTTGTGGATTTCATCCAGAATAAAGAGGAGCGGGGTATTTAACTCAAATTCCGGATTGAGCTTCAAAAATGTGTTCTGAATCAGTGGTAGATCAAGGGCCTTCATGTTGGACAAGATAGGATTGTCAAAATCCATCAGGCACACCTGATCGATCGACCTGATAACCTGCTGACGAATCATTTCATCTGCTGCCTGCAACACCCGAAAGCTTTTGCCG
>JADFWI010000392.1 GCA_015222985.1 Pseudomonadota bacterium
CGGCAGGAAATATATGGATTTTTTAGCATACGGAGCCGGGCTCCCATCAGCATTTTCCAGCTTGAAATGTGAGACAAAATCATCCCAGCGCACTTCACCATCCGGGTCACTATTTGCCCAGGTATCCATTTGAGTCGGTGCCTCTTTGTAGAGAGGGTCTGTCCCTGCCTTGGTTATCCAGACTATGTTGACTTCAACCGCGCCCACAACCTCCTGGCAGGTCCCCACATTGTTTTGATCGCCGCAGTCCACCACCGGCAAAACAACCGGCCATAGTCGTATCTTTGAGGTGTTATCCGCCCAGCATTGAACCAGGTCGTCAAAGGCGACCTGGATTTCGCCTCCGTTTGTCGCCATATCCATGCCAAGAAAAATTGTCTCCGGGTTTCCTTCGGCGCACACGAGACTTTTCACCGCCTCGGCATTCGTGCCCCCGGTACAGGGGTCATCCTGGTTAAAATCGGTCCATCCCCCGGTCTCGTTAGTTGTTTCGTCCTGTCCGCTGTTGATCATACGCCCGACATTGCAGGTGTATTGATCATCTCCCGTCAATAGGCTATCTTCGCAAATGGCGATAGGTTGATCTACGTCATACGGTGCCAAAGTGCCGGCAAACCCGAGGTATGCCGTTGCGTCGGCAGCACCTTCAAAGCTTTCATGGCCGAAAATCCTGGCGAAAAAAGATGCTATAGGCGTGGACTGTCTTCTGGCCGTAACCCTGACGGCATTTATAAAATCGGTGTCGGCGTCCAGTTCGGCAGTAGAGACATTCCAGAGATCCGCTGGTAAGAGAGAATCGTTAGGGGTAAAAGTCCTGGTGGCAAAACTCCAGTGACCCCTCTGCGCGTCTCCTGCGTTTCCACCAGTCCAGTTGACCTCAACCGGAACCCGTTCACTCATGTTTGCCGTCGCCGCATCATGGGCGATCTGGTTCGCACCCGTATTTACAGCAGTGCCGTCGTCGTTGTATAAGAACCGCGCGCCTGCAAGTGCACCTGCGTCGGCCGCATTTTGAAGCTCATTACGCGCCACACAGAGATGGCCGATGTCAACGGCCAGAGCACCGAAACCTATAAGTGCAAATAAGCATAAGGCGACCAGGATGGCAGTTGCGCCTCGCTGATTTCTCAGCATTGATTGCATTAGAATTTTTTTCATCTGCCTTGTTCCCGCATTTGGATTATTCCATCCTCATCACTGTCTGACCCGCCAGGTTAATTCCTCCGGCAAGATCGCTGAGAAAATTGGGAATGACCAGAAAATTATAATGGTAATTTACTAAGACAGTCATGGGATCGCCGGCCGAACCGCTCCCTGCCCGCGATACGCTGGTAGTGGCACCTGAGGCTGCTCCAAATGTTATCATGTGTCCGGCGCAGTAGTTATTCACAACGGCTTGAATCTCTGCGTCCGATATTGGATTCGGGTAGGAGAAGACGATTCCCGCCCTGGCCCCTTCGCGGCTGGCATTGGTAATCACAGCCTGGTCATAAAGGAGAATGCTGAATTCCATGATCCCGACGATGAGCAAAACCAGAACCGGCAATACAATGGCAAACTCTATTGCCGCCGCTCCTTTCTCACTTTTCATGTCATCCTCCTTCTATCTTAAAAGCCGAAATCGAGTAGAAATCTAGCAGGATCGATTTTGGGGGTCTCTTTCACTTTCGTAATCCCCCTGTATTTTTCCATACTTGCCTCGGCTGCCTGCCCGTCGAGTTCGACAACAGGGTCCAGATTTTTTCCGGCTTCAGGGTTCAATATCTGGCTCTGTTTTGTTGCTTCAAGAGACGTTCCCCAATGCCTATCCAACATGGTCTCCCTTTGAGGGAGCGTTCCGCAGCCTGAAGAAACTGACAGCGCGGCTATTAATCCGATTATTTTAACGTATCTGGTCAACATCGACTTCTCCTAGATTTGCCTGCAGTTAAACGGCCTTTTTCACTTACCTGTCTCATGACTTAGTCCGGATACGGCATTACGTGTCCAAAATCCCCATCCAGTTCCTCCCTGACAGTCGAGGGCCGGTTTTTCTCTCTTCCTTCCATTAATCCCAGGATGTATAATTCCATGTCGTCCGGCTCTATGTA
>JADFWI010000393.1 GCA_015222985.1 Pseudomonadota bacterium
AAGGAAGATTACGTATTGCTAAATGTGGCATCATACAATTTGCATAAGGGTCATTATCTTATGGCAGATGCTATGAAAAAGATTCTTGAAGTTCGAGATGATATCAAGATCCTTTGTATCGGGAACGTTGTTTTCCCACCACATGTCGAAGGCCTGAAGGCATATCTTAAGGAAGAGAAGTTGGATAGGCACATCATAATGCCTGGGTTCTACCCAAATGTGGAGTCATTTTATAAGATGGCCGATGCTTTCTTGCAGCCTTCTTTTATTGAAGGCTGGAGTATTGCCATGAATGAGGCTATGTTTTACGGTAAACCGATGATTTTGACAAGAACTGGCGGGGCTCCAGAGGTGATCGAAGGAAATGACATCGGGATATTGATTGATAACGAATACGGAGATATCTTGAATCTGGATTCCACGCTTCTGGACTCCATGGCTTACAAGCAGAGGTCATTCAAGACTTCAACGGCTCTCGCTCAGGCGATGCTGGAGTTTGGCAATAATAAGGAACATTGGAAGGAGGCTGGGATGAAGGGGAGGCGGAAGTTCGTGGAGCGATACGACTTGAGGCAGATTGTAAAGCGGTACGAAGATATTTTTATCAAGGTTGCTTTTAGCAGAAACTGAAAGGAGAAGTGATTGCTGAATGGACTTGTTGAGGCGTCTGAAGATCGCAGGCTTCTTATACTTTTGTAATCACTTCGTAATGAAGGTGCCGGTCTACAGCTTCAGGCATTGGTATTTGAAAAGGGTTTGTGGCATAAAGATTGGTCACGATTCGAGTATACATATGAACTGCTTTATCACAGGCGCCAAGATCCGGATCGGAGACAACACGGTGATCAATCGCCAGTGCTACCTGGATGGTCGGGTGTCTCTGACAATTGGCAACAACGTCAACGTTTCTCACCAGGTTTTAATCCAGACTCTAACACACGATCCCCAGAGCCCGGACTTCTCCTGTATTGAAGGGCCTGTTAAGATCGAAGACCATGTGTGGATAGGCACAAGGGCGATTATTCTGCCCGGAGTTACAATTGGAGAAGGTGCCGTCGTTGGTGCCGGCGGAGTAGTGACACGCGATGTTCCACCATACAGCATCGTGGCTGGTTCCCCAGCCCGTGTAATCAAGGAAAGAACTAGGCAGCTACGCTACGAGACAAGGTACTTTCCATTTTTCGACACAGATATCCAATGAAGTCCAGCCCCAGGTTCCGGAATTTGATACTGTCGCCCCAGCGTATTCTACATTATCTCCTGTTAAGTATTGAAGTAATGAAGGAATGGGGTTTCAATGAGTGGGCCCGTCGCGCCAGAATCAAGATATCTGGAACGGTCTCGGACCTACTACCGAATCTGGTCCGGGACAATGCCCCAATCACACAATACAGCCGCTTACGGCCCCAAAGCGTTGAGGGGCGGAAAACAATCTTGGTGGTGGAAGCCAGGATGTTGACGCCTGACCGGGATTCCGGATCACATCGTATGTGGGAAATTTTGAAATTATTAAAGGAGTTTGGCCATAGCGTGACCTTTGCTACAACAGACCTCGAATTCCGTGAGCCCTATGTATCGCAGTTGAGGAATTTAGGCATTGAGGTAATTACATCGAGGGATGTCTCCTCCATAGAGACCTACATCCAATACGTCGGGCCTGCTTTTGATGTGATTATTTTGAGCCGGGTAATAGTTGCTTCAAGGCTTATGGAATGGGTGAGGCTAAATGCGGCCAACGCTAAGGTTATATTTGATACCGTTGATTTGCATTTTTTGCGCGAACAACGACACTCCCACCTGAACCAATCCCAGGGCCTTTTAGCACAGGCAGAAGCACTCCGAAGGGAGGAGCTTGATAGTGCGAAAAAGGCCGATATCACGCTAGTGGTCAGCTCAGCCGAGAAAGAGATTCTGGAGAGGATAGCCTCTGGCCTCAGAATTGAGGTGCTTTCTAACATACATACACTGAAAGGTACAAAAAGGCCGTTTTCTGAGCGTGAACAAATTCTTTTTCTGGGTGGATTTGAGCACGCGCCAAATATAGATGCCGTACAGTTTTATGTAAAAGAAATCCTTCCTCTGTTACGAAAAAGGATTGAAGGTGTTAAAACATTTATCGTGGGAAGCGATCCACCGGTTTCGGTAATGGCCTTGGCTGAGGAAGATGTGGTCATAACTGGATATGTTAAAGAGCTAAGCCCTTTCTTTACAGGTTGTCGGGTATTCATTGCACCCATCCGATATGGTGCAGGAGTCAAAGGTAAAGTGAATATGAGTATGAGCTATGGTCTTCCAGTGGTGGGCACGTCAGTGGCACTGGAGGGTATAAACGCCACAGACGGGGTAGATGAGATGCTGGCGGATGACCCCACAGTCTTTGCAGAGAAGGTTGTAGCTATTTACAATAATGAAGAGCTTTGGAAAAAGCTTTCGGCAAATGGCCTTGAAAATGTTAGGAAGCATTTTTCGCCTGAAGTGGCCAAAGCAGTGTTGAAAAGGATTCTCCAGTAAGGTTCCTATTGGCATGTTGCGGAGTATTCTGCGTCAAGTAGGATTAACTCCGAAAGAGCTGCTTTATGTTGGGTTTCGTTGCGCTCAACCCAACCTACGTCCTGCAGGCTGATAGTGGATACCTGTTGATTTTTGACTTCCGACACCTCCCATGAGTAACTTACAGCTTTCGCCTATCCGAAGTTGCGGCAGGAGCTTATGACCGACTGCGCTGTTGTCATTGTCACCTATCATCCAAATTCGATCTTCGCCAATTCCCTTGAGGAGCTAGCGACGTCCTGTAGCCAAGTAATCGTAGTCGACAACACACCGGTCGCATTTCCACTCCACGTTCCACAAGGGGTCAGGCTTGTTTCCTTTGGTCGGAATCAAGGTCTCGCCACGGCCCTCAACAGAGGCGTAGAATTGGCAGGCCAAATGGGTTTCGATAACATTTTTTTGCTTGACCAGGATTCCCGCCCGCCGGAAGACTTCTTCGAGAAGATGCTGGCCTTCAAGAAAAAGGTGGATTCGGTGACAACAGACATTGCTCTCTATGTCCCCGACTTTTATGATCGAAACAGCAATAGCCACGCCAGATACCCAGTGCTCACGCCGCTGACCGTCAGACATGTTACCTGTAAGGACTTGACCTCCGGTCCTCGTAGCCATGCGACTATAGCCATAACCTCGGGCAGTCTCCTCCCCTATTCCAAGTACAATAGGATAGGACCTTTCAGGGACGACTATTTCATCGATTTTATCGACAACGAATACTGTCTCCGAATCTACACCCTTGGTTTTCGCATTGCCGTCAACTGTGCGTTGGTCCTGGACCACGCTATCGGTTCCCGGGCGACCCATAAATTCCTTGGTATTACCGTTAAGCCCAACCATCATCGTCCTGTGCGGCGGTACTATATTGCCAGGAACGGGGTGCGAACCTGTCTCGAATACATTCGTGCATATCCCTCGTTCCTTCCCTTGCTGACAGCCAGGTTTATTCACGAGGGACTGTCGATCTTGTTGTACGAACGCGAAAAAACCAAGAAGCTCAGGGCAATGCTGACTGGAATTCACCATGGGCTGACCGGCAAGATGGGTCCGTGCCCGATCCCCGATCTTCTTTGACACGGAGACTGTTTGTATAGCCCCAAAGGCGAAACGACGTTTTTAAACAATTCTACGGAAAAGGAAGGGGACATCTGGCTTGCATTGGATTAGGTGCCGAGACCGGATCAAATTCTCGGGCTATATGATCACTCTTAGCGCGGAAGAGCTGAGTCCCGTTTTTGTACAGCAGCTTAAGCAAAATCTCCCTTTGTGAAATGAGCTTCATCATACTGCCATGAAAGGGACAATAATGCCAGCTATACCTCATCCAGTCTATGGCGCGCAAGTGCATTTGCCGTCTTTCCTATCCCAAAGTCACAAGCTGGGAGGAAATCCTTAAGTATTTCCTCAAATAAGAAAGACCTTGAATCTTATATATGTAAGTGGCATTATAGAACTATATACCATGTTG
>JADFWI010000394.1 GCA_015222985.1 Pseudomonadota bacterium
GACTCACACCTGGTCAAATATGACCCTCTGCAACTATACCTGCGGGAAATCGGGCAGCACAGGCTTCTAACAAGAGAAGAAGAAAAGGAACTTGCTATCCGGGTCAAGGAACACGGAGATCGTGAGGCAGCCTACACGCTGGTTACTTCCAACCTGAGGCTTGTGGTCAAGATAGCGATGGAGTTTCAACGGACTTGGATGCAAAACCTGCTGGACTTGATTCAAGAAGGCAATATCGGACTCATGCAAGCGGTTCAGAAGTTCGACCCGTACAAAGGGGTTCGTTTTTCTTACTATGCCTCCTTCTGGATCAAGGCGTACATCCTCAAATTCATTATGGACAATTGGCGACTGGTCAAGATCGGCACCACGCAGGCCCAACGAAAGCTCTTTTTCAGGCTTAAAAAGGAAAAACAGAAGCTTATGTCCGAGGGATTTGATCCAAAACCGAAACTCCTTTCTGAGAGACTTGGAGTTACTGAGCAGGAAGTCACTGATATGGATCAACGCTTGGATGGGTGGGAGGTCTCCCTGGATGCCCCGATCAAGGATGAGTCTGACGATGAGCGGATCGCATTTATTCCAACACCTGAAATGTCTTCCGAGACCAGGGTGGCAAAAAAAGAGATGGAGGCAATCCTGCACGAAAAGCTGGCATCTTTCAAGAAAGACCTAAACGAGCGCGAACGCGACATCCTCAAAACCCGCCTTTTCTCCGACTCTCCGGCGACTCTTCAGGAGATAGGCGAGCGTTATGGCATTTCAAGGGAGCGTGTTCGCCAGATTCAAAGCAATATGATCAGGAAGATGAAGTCGTACTTCGAACAAGAGATACCCGAATTTGACACATTTCTGGAAGGGCTTGGCCAAAGCGAATGAAAAAAGCCGTTATAAGGAGAAAGAAAACATGTTTCAAAACCTGATTAAGGCGCTAATTATTGCAGGAGTCGTGCCGAGTCTCTTGAGTTGTGCCACTGGTGACAAGACTGTGCCTGCCCGAGAAATACCTCCGACAGTCAAAGCACAAGATGTTGGAGCCTACTACTACTATACCCAGTCACGCCTTATGAAGAAGCGAGGCGAGATCAACAAGGCAATAGAGATGCTGGGGGAAGCTGTGGCCAGGGATGAAGATTCGGTGCATTTGAAATCTGAACTTGCCCAGCTCTATCTTCAACACAATGACCATAAGCAAGCACTTGCAATTACACAAGACATTATCAAGAAAGATCCCAAGCACGTGCCTTCGATGATTATGATTGGCGGCATTAATGCAGTGCTGAATCAACATGCCGAGGCCATTGAGGCTTATGAAAAGGCGATGGCGATGGACCCCGAGTCCGAGCGTATCCACCTATTGTTAGGCTCTGAATACGTTAAGAGCAAAGAACCGGACAAGGCCCTGGAACTGTATCAAGCTCTTACTGAGATAGACCCCGAGTCGTTTTCCGGGCATTTTCACCTGGGAATGGTTGCTTCCTCGCTGAAACGCTATGACCTGGCAGAGGCCGCATTCTTGGAATGTCTTGAACTCAAACCGGATTATGAACAGCCCCTCTTTGAGCTAGTGAGCATTTACGAAGCCACTGAGAAGCACGAAAGGGTTGTTGAGACGTACGAAAGGGTTCTTGACAACAACCCGGACAGCATCAAGGCGGCAGTAGGATTGGGGCATTACTATTTGAAGATGGGCCGGACAGCGGATGCCGGGCAAGTGTTTGAGGAGCTGAAGATGCGGAGTCGATCCAATCCGTTGGTCGTCAAGCAAATTGCCCTCATATATCTGGACCAAAAGGAATACCTTGAGGCAGCCAGGACTTTGCAGTTGCTTGTGGAAGATGATGCCGACAAACCGGAGATCCACTACTTTTTGGGAATGGCTTTTGAAGGGCTTAAGCAAACAGATGAAGCCATTGCAGCTTATGAGAAGGTCGGTCAGGGGGCTTCATACCACAGAAGCGCTCTTGTTCATCTTAGCTTTCTTTATGAGGAAAAAGGAGACCCGGACAGGGCAATCGAGCTGATGAAACAAGCCCTCGAAGCGGAACCCAATGACCCTGGGTCCTATTTATTTCTTGGGGCACTCTATGAAGAGATGGAGTCTTATGATGAGGCCATTGACACACTTCAGAGGGGTCTCGACTTGCAACCCGACCACATAAGACTTCGCTTTCGCCTGGGTGTGGTTTACGACAAGGCCGGCAACAAAGAAGCGTGCATCAGCGAAATGAAGGCTCTTATTGAGATCGATCCAACGCATGCCGAGGCGCTAAACTACCTGGGCTATACCTATTCCGAACTCGGCATTAACCTTGACGAAGCAGAGAAGTTGATCGAAAGGGCCATGAAACACAAGCCAAACGATGGCTACATTACGGACAGCTTTGGATGGGTCTATTACAAGAAAGGGCTTTTCAAGGAGGCCGTCAAGTACCTTGAGGAAGCAGCCAGGCTTGTTTCAGATGATCCTACGATCCTCGAACACCTGGGCGATGCATACATAAAGGTGAACAATCCGACAGAGGCGTTAAAATATTACAAGAAAGCCTTGGAGAACAAGAAAAAAGACAAAGAGCCTATCGAACGAAAGATCGAATCCATTGAAAAAGAGTTCGGCCAGGATACTTAATAGTAGCGCTTCCATTGTTGTAACTCTGCTTTTGCCCCTGTGCCTTTTTGCCTGTGCATCCACACGCAAAGCGGTTTCCGACCGGCCCGGCCCAGACGCCAGTCGTCTATTAGCTTTCCTAAAGGAGCGCAGAACAGAACCTGCAAGCTTCAGGGGGGTTGGCAAGCTCACAATAAGCGCCAAGGGACAAAGTATGCGGGTTGCATGGATAGGGTCACAACCCGGCAACCTGCGAGTGGAAACCCTCGGGCCATGGGGACAGCCCACGCTGACATTCTTGCTAAGAAAAGCTACCTTTTGTGTCTATGTCTTTGAAAACAATCGCTGCTACAAAGGCAAAGGCACTGCCCGCAATCTTTCCCGTTTCTTATCTGTACCGGTCAGGGCCGAGGACCTCTTTTTTCTCCTATCAGGTCGCCCCCCTGTCTATCCGTTCAATGATGCCAAGATACACATAGCAGAAGGCAACGGCCAGTGGTGTCTTTGTCTTTACAAGAGATGGAATCGCCTTATTGAAAAGATGTGGTTCAAGGATGACCGGAAGACCATAGAGCGAGTTGAGTTGTTTGACGGATCGGGCAATTTGAAGTACGAAATCAAGTTCAATCAGTTCAAGAAGGTGGAAGGCATGCTCATCCCACACGAGATGATAATCTCCGAGGCGCAAAGTCCTGTCTTGTCACTGAATGTGGAGAGGTTCTGGACGAATGTTGCAATACCTGCTAAGGCCTACACCTTGGAGCCCTGTGACGGCGAGATCGTGCCCCTTGACTCCTAATGAAATTCTCCGCTGATCGCATGCTGGGGAGGCTTGCCCGATGGCTTCGCCTCCTTGGATATGATACCTTGTATTCCAACGCTCTGGCCAACGACAAGTTCCTTGCGATGGCAGATGAGGGGAGAGTTCTTCTTTCGCGAAATACGAGTCTTGCAGGAAAGGTGAAACCGGATAACTTCTTGTTTATAAAGGATAATGACCCGAAGGTGCAACTCCGGCAGGTTGTGGACCTGCTTGGACTGAGGCCTGATCCGGACAATTTCTTTACACGATGTACCCTTTGCAACGGGCCCCTCGAAACTGTTCAGAGGGAAGACGTATGTGAGAGTGTGCCGGACTATGTGTGGACAGTTCACGACCGTTTTTCCAGGTGCAGGGACTGTGGAAAGATCTACTGGCCAGGAAGTCACCTGGCACGAAGTCGCAAAGAGATAAGGAGTCTTCTGGGAGTATAACAGATGACAAATAACCAACAGTGAATCTTTCAATTGTCATTCCAGTATACAACGAGATAGCCACGATCGGGGAGATCCTGAATCGGGTGAGATCAGTGCCCCAAGACAAAGAGATCGTTGTCATTGACGATGGCTCTACAGACGGGACCACACAGCGGCTCAAAGAGATGACCGTGACGGAGGATGTCAAGGTTATTTATCATTCAAGGAACAAGGGAAAAGGCGCTGCCCTGAGAACAGGTTTTCAACACGTGACCGGAGATATTGTGATCATCCAGGATGCGGATCTGGAATATGATCCAGGTGAATACGCCACGCTCATCGGGCCCATCTTGGATGGCCGCGCAGACGTGGTTTATGGATCCAGGTTCCTGGGTGGACCACACCGGGTGCTATTTTTCTGGCATTACGTGGGAAACAGGTTTTTGACCATCCTTTCCAACATGTTTACGAATCTGAATCTCACTGACATGGAAACGGGTTTCAAGGCCTTTCGAGCATCCCTTCTTGAAAAAATCGTGATCAAATCGAATCGGTTCGGGTTTGAGCCAGAGATTACCGCAAAGTTTGCCAAGCTGAAATGTCGAATGTACGAGGTGCCAATATCCTATAGTGGAAGGGGATATGAAGAGGGCAAAAAGATCACGTGGAAAGATGGTGCGGCTGCCCTGTTTCATGTCATCAGGTTCAGATTGTTCAATTAAGATGGTCTCGCAAAAAAGTCAGAATCAGACGGCAACCTGGTGGATTTGAAGACGAAAAAGATAGCCCTTGAAAACAGATTGCGAGACTGCAAGAATGTCATCACACTGGGCGTTCGCACCAACCTTTCGGACTATGAGGACTGGCAGGTAAAACTCATTCGCAGTTCCGATGTCATCTATTATCCAACAGCCTTTTACGCTGACATCTTTGACACAATGGGAAAGCGGACCTTTCCTAACTATCACACCTACAAATTTGCCCAGGACAAAATCAAGCAAACCGCCCTTTTTGATCTTTTGAAAATCCCCCATCCCAGAACGCGCGTCTTTTACGGAAACCGTCAAAAATCGTTTATTTTGAGACACTTCAAATTTCCCTTTGTTGGCAAAATCCCGCGGGGATCAGCGCTCGGCAGGGGAGTCTATCTGATTCGCAACAAAACCGAACTCGATCAGTATATCCAGTTGAGCGGGCCTGCGTATATCCAGGAATACCTTGAAATTGACCGTGACCTTAGGGTTGTTGTGATGCGCGGACACCCTGTCCACGCATACTGGCGCATTGCCAAATCTGATGAGTTTCGCACCAATGTTTCACAAGGCGCCACCATTAGTCTATACAACATCCCAGAGGACGCTATTGCCTTTGCCGTCAATATTGCCCGTATTTGCCAGTTAGACGATGTGGGCCTGGACATCTACTTTCATAATGGCCGTTATGGAGTCCTTGAGGCAAACTTGAAGTACGGAAAAGAGGGGTTTAAACAGGCAGGGATTGACTATTACAAGTTAGTGGATGAGATGCTTGAAAATGGGCGGATATGATTCCATAGATTTGCGAGAGTTGAAAGAAGCTCTGAATGACCGGGAAGAACACCTTCTATCCCCGATGGCCGCTCACAGCAGGCATGCCATAAGGCGCTTTCCCGAAGATCGCATCGACTCAGGGCACCGCCAGAACTATGCTGTCGATTCTGATCGCATCCTTCATTCCCTGGCCTACACGCGGTATATTGATAAGACTCAAGTATTTTATCTCGTTGATAATGACCATATTACCCACAGAGTTCTTCATGTCCAACTGGTCTCAAAGATATCTCGGACAATAGGGCGGTTTCTTGGCCTAAATGAGGATCTTGTTGAAGCGATTGCACTGGGTCATGACATCGGACATTGCCCCTTCGGCCACGATGGGGAGACATATCTGTCTGATCTCTGCAAGGCTTCTGGCATCGGATCGTTCCAGCACAACCTTCAAAGCGTCAGATTTCTTGACAAAATTGAACGGAAGGGGAGGGGCCTCAACTTAGCGCTTCAGGTTCTGGACGGCATCCTGTGTCATGATGGCGAGATTCATGCCCAGGCGCTCCATCCACACGGCCAAAAGACATTTGATAGTCTTGATCAAGACATTGCCAAAAGGACTGCCGACCCGGACTTTGGCCTGACTCCAATGACACTTGAGGGCTGTGTGGTGCGCATGGCTGACACAATTAGTTATATCGGACGAGATATTGAAGACGCCATTCGCTTAAACCTTATCAAGAGGAGCGATCTTCCCAAGGCCGCGGTGGCACGATTAGGGGAGACGAACGGGACCATTGTTTACAATCTGGTGACAGATGTCATCAAGAACAGTTTCGAAAAACCGGCAATAGCCTTTAGCCAGGAGGCCTCAGACGCGTTAAAACAACTTAGAGATTTCAACTTGAAGAACATATATCTGAATCCACAAATAAAGCCCGATTCCGGGAAGATAAGAGACCTCTTTAAAGTATTATTTGAGGGCTATCTTAGCGATCTTCGAAAAGGAACTGAGGATTCCATTGTTTTTTCCGAATACTTACGCGACATGTCCGCCGATTATTTAGATAGTACGGCCCCGCCCGAGATCGTGCGCGATTTTATCGCCGGTATGACAGATGATTTCTTCCTGAAACAGTTCCCGGAAGATCATCGCCC
>JADFWI010000395.1 GCA_015222985.1 Pseudomonadota bacterium
AGGCAGAGCCATCTATCTCTTTCAGCCGTCGTAGCCAAGGCTACTTTGGCGAAGTCGGCGACCTGGCCCACAGGACCAGGTTTCCTGAACTGAAATAAAATTGATGGGGTAGGTTTCTAGCGGTCTGCCCGCTCAAAAGCTTGGAGGAACGCTTTATGATCGAACATGACACCGGGACTTTAGTTCTTAAGGCCGTGCCCAGCGGCAGCGTGGAAGAGGAGGTGGGGGCTTTCCTTGCAAAGGTTTTCAAGAATGTGTCCCAGCAGAAAGTGGCCGCCCTGGTGAAAAAGGCGCCGGTTGTCTTGAGCAAAAACGTCCCTGCAAAGGCGGCAGGGAGGATCGTTGCAAACCTGGAAAAGCTCGGGGCGATAGCTGATTTTGTCCCAAAGGTGGAGGCGCCGGAAGAATCCGTTGCTGATGAGAAAAGCATACCTTCTCAGGAAGGCGCTGCTTGCGAAGGCCACAGGCTATTTGACAGTCTGCCTGATCAGCCCTCTGAGTCGCTCCAGTCCAAAGAGAACTGGATCACCAGACTCAAATCATCATTCGTCGGCAGAGTGGCCGAAGTAAACAAGGAATTGTGGCTGGTCTTATCCTTGCTGACCATTGCCGCGATCATGA
Source organism: Pseudomonadota bacterium (assembly GCA_015222985.1). GTDB lineage: Bacteria > Desulfobacterota > Desulfobacteria > Desulfobacterales. The sequence continues at coordinate 622 of JADFWI010000395.1, forward strand.
ATTATCTGGTTACTGCGCAGCGCATGGTCCTTGGCTTTTACACTCTGCCTACCTTGTTTTCCGCCTATTTCTACGGTCGGCGTCACGCCACCCTCACGGCTTTTGCCAGTGTTTTTCTGGTCGGGCTCCTTGCCCATTTCAACCCAGACCTGTTGAGCGAAATGCCCACAGCCCAGTTCGTTGAAGATCGTTGGTACGACCTCACGGCCTGGGCAGGCATTCTGGTGGTTACTGCCTATGCCATGGGAACCCTTCACGAACATCACGAAGCGCGCCTGAAAGAGCTGCGAGAGACCTATCACGGCCTCCTGCTCATCCTGCGCCAGTTTGTCTCCAAAGACAAGTACACGGAAAATCATTCCTATCGCGTTTCTATCTATGCAGCCAAGATTGCATCCTACCTGAGGCTCGCTCCGCAACAGATCCAAGACATACGTGATGCCTCACTACTCCATGACATTGGCAAGCTGGATATCAGTCGTCAGCTTCTCTACAAGGCTGCCCGTTTGACCCATGACGAGTACGAAGGGATGAAGCAACACGTGGAAAAAGGTGTCGATATGTTGGAGCCGATAGGGGGCCCGCTGTGTCGGATCATCCCGATCATCCTGGCCCACCACGATAAATTCGATGGCTCTGGCTACCACCCTGTTTCAGGAGACAGAATCCCCGTAGAGGCCCGGGTCATTGCGGTGGCTGATGTGTATGACTCGCTGACCAGCGATCGTCCATATCGGAAGGCAATGTCCACTTACGATGCCAGGGAGATTATAGTCAAGGGTTCTGGGACAGAGTTTGATCCCAAAGTGGTCAGCGCCTTTGTAGCAGCCTTCCGCAAAGGAGAGATGGAAGTCCCCGAAGTCGTCCTGTGAGAGGTTAGGGCTGTTTGTGCTTGTGATCGAGGGCTGCTCGTATGAAAGAAACAAAAAGAGGGTGGGGGTTCATGGGTCTGGACTTGAATTCAGGATGGAATTGACATCCGAGAAACCATGGGTGGTCCGCCATTTCCACGATTTCAACCAGCTTGCCGTCCGGAGAAGAACCGCTCGCAAAAAGACCCGCCTGCTGCAGCCTTTCTTTAAACTCATTATTAAACTCATACCTGTGACGATGTCTTTCTGAGATCTCCTTTTTGTTGTACGCCCTGTAGGCTACCGAGTCCTCCTGGAGCATGCACGGATAGGCCCCCAAACGCATTGTTCCCCCTTTGTCGGATGTGATGTCTCTTCTTTGTACTGTCTGCGATCTGTAGTCAAACCATTCTGTCATCAGATAGATGACCGGAAAGGAGGTAGTCTCATCGAACTCTGTGCTGTGTGCTTCCTCCATTTTCGCAACGTGGCGGGCATATTCCACCACGGCCATTTGCATGCCAAGGCAAATTCCGAAAAATGGTATCTTGTTTTCCCGGCTGAACCGTATCGCCCTGATTTTTCCTTCAATTCCCCGAATGCCAAAACCGCCTGGGACCAGAATGCCGTGGGCCGTTCGGAGGCGTTCTCGACAGCTTGCCTCGTCAATGGTTTCCGAATCCACAAAATCGAGGTCCACTTTGCAGTCATTGCCAATGCCACCGTGGCACAATGCCTCATTGAGGCTCTTGTAAGACTCCCGCAGGTGGATGTACTTGCCTACAATAGCAATGGTCACGGAGTCTTTAGGTTGCTTGACTTTTTCTACCAGACGCTCCCAGTCTTCCAGCCTGGGGGCACGGGTCCAGATATTAAGGAGTTGCACGATCTTGTCATCCAGGTGTTGCTGATGGAAAACCAGGGGCACCTCATAGATTGTTTCAACGTCTTTTGCCGTGATGACTTGATCAACGTCCACGTTGCAGAACAGGGCTATTTTTGACTTTATCTCCTTGGACAAAAAGCGGTCTGTGCGGCAAAGAAGAATATCAGGCTGGATACCGATGCTGCGAAGCTCTTTGACGCTGTGCTGGGTCGGTTTGGTTTTCACCTCGCCAGCCGTAGCTATGTAAGGAACCAGGGTCAGATGAACATAAAGTACGTTTTCTTTTCCCACGTCTGATTTAAACTGTCTGATGGCTTCTTGAAAAGGAAGGCTTTCAATATCACCTATGGTCCCGCCAACCTCGGCAATGACCACATCAACATCTTTGGCCACCGACATGATGTTTTTCTTGATTTCATCTGTGATGTGGGGAATAACCTGAACCGTGCCGCCCAGATAGTCTCCCCGCCGTTCCTTGGTGATGACAGAATGGTAGATCTTGCCCGTTGTAAAGTTATTGTTACGTCCCAGTCTGGCATGTGTGAATCGTTCGTAGTGGCCAAGGTCAAGGTCTGTCTCCGCGCCGTCATCGGTAACAAAGACCTCTCCGTGCTGGAATGGATTCATAGTGCCAGGATCCACGTTAATATAAGGATCAAGCTTTTGGAGCGTTATGGTTAGTCCTCGACTTTCAAGGAGAGCCCCAATGGCCGCAGAGGCGAGCCCCTTGCCTAATGACGAGAGAACTCCTCCTGTGACAAAAATGAATTTGGTGGGAAAAGGCATATTGAAAGAAAACCTCCTGTGACGTTCCTGTAACTGACCTCTATAGGCCACCTCCACTGTTCAACCCGGATACGATACGCTCGGAAATCTTCTCTGCAGACATCCCAAAAAGCTCTTCAATCTCAAGCAGATCAAGATACTCATCCTTCCAGGAAAGACTTGTTTCCTCAACCAGATTTCGGATGTGATTATACTTGCCGCCTAAGGCATCCACCTTCTTCTGCAGTTCCATCTTGTCCTTGAATCCAACATCGAATAGCAAGAGGTAATCAATTCTTGCGCCGGTCGATATCACCGGCACTACAAGGAAACTCCTGTCATCCCTTCTCCCTCTGCCGACATAGACATTTCCGTTTCTTACTATTATTCGCTTGGTACCGCGCAGCCTGTTGTCAGCCTCCACCTGTGAGACGAGTAGCGCGGACGTTCCTTCTTTTTTTAGAACATGGATAGTCGAGTCTTCAACGGGCTCGCCCAAGATGTTCAGGCCGCCTATTCTGTAAACGGTAGTCCCCTTTATCTCACCAACGACTTCCTGCAAACGCCTTAATACCAAAACATTGCGGGTGGTGAGCTGGTTCTTGGTGAACCCATGGTGCTCGATGGCTTCAAATAGAAGGCCTTCCACCGTTTCTGAGATCCTGCTTGTACCCACTGTGACCGTTTTGGCCTGGTGCTTTATGGCGTCGACAGGACGGGCCATTTCATTGATAATTTTTCCTATGCATCCGAAAAAGGTCGTTAGCATGTTGGGCGCCGTCCCCTTGGTGCCGAAATCAAACTCAAAATCCTTGATAGGAAGTTTTCCTGCCAGGTACTTCAGCAAAAGCGTTAGATCCGATGCAGCATGTATTGCCATGGCCGTGGCGTACCGGTTTTGCCTTATCCTCTCCTTGAATGCCCGATAGAACTCCGCTGTCTTTTCTCTGAAGGCCTTGTCCAGCACAATCTCGTAAACGTCCAGGCCATTGTCCACGGAGGCGTTGATGTGCGCTTGAATCTCCTCCCGGAAATCGAAGAGGTATCGGGATTCCTCGTTGATGGCCAGGGCCGCATAATATCCCCACAAGTGGCCTGCCAGCGTATTAAGTATAGGCGCAAAGCGCTCCTTCACCTCAGGAACCCAGATCACCGAAGCGGCATACGGATCAAAGCGATGCTCGCCCTCTGTGGCAACTACAATCGGCACCGCCTCGTGGGCCTTGAATATGGCCGTGTCCTTCACTACGTCACTGATAACCTGGTCCCGGTTGCCTGCGGCACAAATAAAGATCAGGGGTTCGGAAGAAAGGTCGATGTGTTTTTTGTCTTCAACTACATCTGATGAAATACTCTTATAGCAAAGCTCGCTCAGCTTTATTCTGATCTCATCAGCGGATATCTTGTTGGGCCCACTTCCGACAATGGCCCAGTATGTCTTAGTAACTGCAAATTCTTCTGCTGACTCACGGATCGCCTGTTGCCTTTCCAACACCTTCTTCATAGACGAGGAAAGCTTCCAAAGGTGTTCTATCTCTGAGAGAATGAAGTCGTCCGTTCTGCTTCCGGTCAACTGGGCAAGCCTCAGGCCAAGGATGCTCCCTGCTACAATTTGAGAATAGTATGCCTTGGTGGATGCCACAGACATCTCAATATCTCTGCCGCTGCTTGTATGGAGCACGCCATCCACCTTAAAGGTAATGTCGGAATCCCGCCTGTTGACAATGGCCAGAGTGAAAGCCCCTTGAGCCCTTGCCATGTCAATGGCACGATTCGTATCCGTAGTTGTTCCGGACTGAGTGATGGCGACAACAAGGGTGTCCTCCAAAGTATCGTCGAGCATGAATCCACTGAATTCAGAGGCCTTGAAGGAAGCCACACGCATATCCGTGTGGTTAAGATAATCCCTCAGCAGTACCGTGCATCCAGAGGCTGCCACCCCTGCCGTGCCCTGGCCTATGAAAAAGACCTTACGTATTCTGTTTTCCCTCAAGGCTGATTCCAGGCGAGGGGGGATGACCGAAGAGTCCAGGAGGACCTGGGGGCGCTTTTTGCCGTTTTTTTCAAGGATGGCTAATCGTCCCTGAATAGTCTGTTCCACGGAACCCGGCGATTCTGAAATCTCTTTCAAGAAATAGTGAGGATAATTCTGGCGGTCTATGTCTCTTGAGGTGATCTCGGTTTCCCGGATATCATCTTCAGAAAGATCGATGGGAGTTCCGTCGTAATACATGGCCTTAATGCCTTCAAGGCCTCCCTCAGAATCAGAATCCAGCAGGAATATTTGACCCTGTGTTTTGCCGGATATCCCTTCTGCCACTTTCTCACCGTCCATCTTCAAATAGCGGCAAGTCTGCTCAACAAACCCGTATGTTTCGGAAGCCGGCACATAATAATCCTCATCCAGGCCCACAAATATGGCCTGACCGCTTCCCTTTTGTGCGAGAAAGATCTTTCCTGGTGCAAGATCGCTGTGCATTGCAATGGCATGGGAGCCATCAAAATCGCTCACGGCAAGACGGAAGGCCTCTTCCATGTTCTTTGTCTCGATAAGATACTTCTGTATGTGGAGCGGAATGATTTTTGTGTCCGTTGTGATCTCGCCGGGAATGGATCTGCCGGTTTCTCTTTCGAAATCTCGTCTGAGGTTCTGGTAGTTGTCAATGTCTCCATTAAGACAAACGTGAATGATCCCTTCAGACTCACATGGGCAATTGTCAACAGGATGGCAATTGGCCTCGCTGATCTCACCCACAGACGCCCAGCGGGTATGCGCCACGAAGCTATGATGTATGAAGGCAAACCTGATCAGGCGCTGAAATATGGCATCCTTAGCGACCTGATTTCTCAAGTACTGAACATTGTCTCCAAGGCTACCCACTTCTGCCGCAGTCTTATACGTGAATGCAAGGGAGACCCCGTGAGGGTCCCGGCTGTTGGCCTTGATGCTACGATTGGCCAGGACTTGGCCTTTCTTTCTGGCCTCAAATTCATCCAGTAGAGACTCCTCTTGGAGTTCTTGTTGGAATTGTGAGAAGACGGTTTGATCCATCAGAAAAAGGAGGGAGATCCCGGCAGAATCTCTTCCCCTAACCTCAAGTCGATCAAGATTGTTGAAAATAAGGTTGACCTCCTTCAACAGAGCAATAGCGACTGGGTTATTGCCGTATTGATCAAGGCTCCCGAGGGCGCTTATCTTTTCTATATTCTCAACAACCTCGTGCTTCAAGGACCAGAAGATATCCTTCAGCTCAGTCAGGCGGAGAGTGATCTCTTTGTATTCCTTTGCCTCCACGCGTCCCTTTTTGTCCATCAGGACGCTGTCTTCGGCCTCAATCATGCCTTCGAGCTTCGTACACAGATCTGAGAGTTTCTCCTGGCAGCTCCTGTCAGAAAAGGCTTCAAAAAAGACATCGTTGCCTTTGAATTTGTCACAGAGGCATTTTATCTCTCCCAAGAGGTCTCTGCCGCCAAGATAATTGCCCCTGTATTCCAACCCATTGTTTTCAAGCCTTCTCCCGGAGTGTTCAAAGAGGGTTTCAAACTTGCGCTCAAGGTCTCGAACAGTGGAATCGTTTGTCTCGACAGACGGTTTCTTAAAGGCCAGAACACCTGTGATCCCGCAGCTAAGAACCGCAGGATCATAAGGAAACAGCACGAGCGAACCTTCCGGGACCGTCTTCAAAGACCTCCCAACGTAGAGGCCCGGCATGCGAATTCTCTTCAGAAAGACCTTTATCTTTTTGATAATCATAATATTTTCCTTAACTCACGAACGAAACGATTTCGTAGGCATTTACAGGTTCAGGGTTCACCGTTTCAGCCTTCGAAGCTTCGGCGAAGTAGGCATGGCGAAGTCGGCTCAGATTTTCGGTTAACCCTGAACCTCTGAACCCGTGAACGTTTACACGGTTTTTTTGCTCAGCACCGCCTCGATCTTTGCGACGTCATTAGGTGTATCAACCTCCAGAGAATCGTAACAAGTCTCAACCACCTTTATCCGGTAGCCGTGTTCCATGGCCCGGATTTGTTCAAGCCTCTCAATAGCCTCCAGCCTGCCTGCGGGCAGGGAAGCAAAGCGAACGAGAAAGCCCTTTCGAAAGGCATATATCCCGAGATGCTTGAAAACATCGAATGTTACTGCACCCTTGGCAGCGAAAGGGATCAGGGACCGGGAAAAATAAAGAGCGAAGTTATTTTTGTCAAACACGCATTTCACGTGATTGGGGTCTTCGAGTTCGGCCTGATCGACTATTTTGTAAATCAGGGTCGTCATGACAAGTTCGGGATCGTTTACGAGTGGCAAAACCAACTCGGAAAGAGACCTTGGATCAAAGGCAGGTTGATCGCCCTGGATGTTTATGACAATATCGTCGTCTTCTAATCCAAGGGCCTGGGCCGCCTCTGCTACCCTGTCCGACCCCGATCTATGAGCCGGAGCCGTCATCAGTGCCTTGCCGCCAAAATCCTCCACAGCCGTGAAAATCCGTTCGTCATCTGTTGCAATTGCGACATCGGCCAGGAGTTCAGCATCTCTGGCCCTTTCATATACCCATTGTAGCATGGGTTTGCCGAGAATCGGTGTCAGCGGCTTGCCTTCAAACCTCTTTGAGCCGTACCTGCAAGGAATAATCGCAACTATTTTCATGACAAAATCGATCCCCGGTTTTTCGCTGCCAACCTCTAAACTCTAACCTGCGATCCGGCCGCCTTTTCAATGGCCGCAACAATGGTCTTGAGACGGTCGTCGCTCATTTTGATGGGAACCGGGTAGACAAGGAGCCTGTCAAAGATTTCTTCCGACTTGGGGAGACTGCTCGGCGAAAAGTTCAAGTCTTCTCCCCGTACATTTTTCTTGAACGGCCATCCCGTTTTACACAGTGTCAACCCCCCGTGGAGGTGCTCCCATTTCGGATAGAAGTGCCAGGTGTTATTTTTAAAGTAGATGGCGCCTGCTTTTTCGTCAGACAAGACCCCGTTGAATTTTCTCGTGGTCTCTCCGTCCGGGAGAAAAAAGGCAAGGAAGGTGGCTGTGTCTCCTTCCGGATGGGGGATTTCTCGAAAGGAAACCCCTTCCACCTCTTCAAGAGCGGCCTTGATTGCTGCCTTGTGTTTTCTCTGTTCAGCAATAATCGCATCCAACTTGGCCAATTGTGCCAGCCCGATTGCCCCTTGAAGCTCGCCCATCCTGTAGTTGAACCCTATGAAGCGACGGCCTTCCAGTCCCCGTTCCAGTACCGGATTATGGTCGTGGCCGTGGTCATGATATTCCGAACAGTTGAGATAAAGGGCCTCATCATTAGTCACAACCATGCCGCCTTCACCGGTGGTGATGGTCTTTACCGGATCAAACGAGAAAATGCCCATGGCGCCGAATGTCCCCAGGCGGCGACCATTGAAAGTCCCACCGCAAGCCTGGGCCGTATCCTCTATGACGGGGATGCCGTGCCTGTCCGCGACGGCAACAATCTCATCTATCGGGGCCGGCGCACCCAGCATATGAACCGGTATTATCGCCCTGGTACGAGGCGTTATCTTTTGCTCAAGGTCCTCAGGATCCATGGTCAGGGTTTCATCCACATCTGTAAAGACAGGAATCGCCCCGCTTTCGAGGATTGCCTCCCACGTGGCCACAAAGGTGAATCCCTGAGTGATGACCTCATCACCAGGACTGATGCCCAGGGCTGCCATGGCCACACGAAGCGCGGCCGTGCCTGATGACACGGCTTGTGCATAAGCAGCCCCGCAGTATTTTGCAAAACGTTTTTCAAACTCAGCGACCTTGTAAACGCCCTTTCGCTGCTCGGCAAACTCGTACCTAAAGAGCACTCCTGTTTCGAGCACATCAAGGATCTCCCGCTTTTCCTCTTCACCAAATACTTCAAAGCCTGGCATAGGTTTCCTCCTATCTAATAAGCCTCTTCGTATATCCCGATCGCTGCCTCTTTTGTCATTTCTCTCGGATTGTTCGCAATGGGTCGGGCGACGGTCATGGCCATCTCAGCCATGTCCTCTATGGCCGACTCCGGGATGTCGAGGTCTTTGAGTTTCTGCGGGATGCCAATAGCCAGAGTAAGCCGTCTCACAACCGCAATGCTTTGCTCTGCATAGGACCTCTGGGACTGTCCGGTCTCTCCGGCTTCCATCAGCGATGCAACTTGCGCGTATTTTGCCTCAGTGCTTTCCAGATTGTATCCCATGATATAGGGCAAAAGAACAGCATTGGCCAGGCCGTGGGGAATATCAAAAAAGGCGCCAAGGGGATATGCCAGGGCATGGCAGCCCCCCACGCCTGCGCTTGCCAGCGCGAGGCCCCCCAAGAGACTTCCCAGCAACATATCATTCCGGGCCTTGAGATCGTCTCCACTCTCCACGGCTTGTCTCAGATTTGCCCCGATAAGACCTATGGCTTCACGGGCAACCATGTCACTCATCGGGTTGGACTGCAGTGAGGTAAAGGCTTCAATGGCGTGCGTGAGGGCATCTGTTCCCGTGGTGGCAGTGGGATGGGGTGGCAAAGTCACGGTTAGCTCCGGGTCCAGGAGCGCCAGGTCAGGATACATGAAATGACTGTTAATGCCCCCCTTCTTTTTTCTGTCGCGCATGGTAAAAACGGCTGTAAAGGTCACCTCGCTCCCGGTACCTGCAGTGGTGGGAATCATGATGGTAGGCAGGCCGGGCTGTGGTACGGTCTCAAGGCCGATATAGTCTTCAGCTTTTCCAACGTTTTTGGCCAGCATTGCTGCCGCCTTGGCAACATCCAGGCTACTGCCTCCACCAACGCCGATCACAAGGTCACAGCCTTGTTGTCTGCCCAGCTCTGCTGCTTCGTCGGCCAGAACCGGCTCGGGTTCCGGCGTAATCTTGTCGTATCGGAAATAGGAAATACGGCCCCCTTCCAGACTGTCCACAACCTGCTGGGCCACGCCTGCCCGCTCAAGGCCTTGGTCCAGCACAAGGAGAACCTTCTTCCCGGCAAGGCCCCTCACCTCGTCCGCCAGTTTTCTTAGGGCCCCCTGTCCGAAAACGATCTTCTTGGCGCCCTGAAAATTGAAAGTAGATTGCATAGTTACCTCTCTCTATGTATAAAATCGCAGAGCCATTCTATCAGCAATTCCGTCAGTACTCGAGAGACAACTTTGAAACGTTGTCTTCCGGCTCGATGGGATATTTGCCATCAAAGCAGGCCAAACAAAAGTTGTTCTCTTCGAATTCCATGGCCTCAAGCATGCCTGGCAGGCTCAGGTAGCACAGGCTATCCAGCCCGATAAAGGTTTTCACCTCGTCCACAGAGTGCTGGCAGGCGATCAGTTCCGCCTTGGTCGGAAA
>JADFWI010000396.1 GCA_015222985.1 Pseudomonadota bacterium
CCAAGGACGGACGAATCATATTCAACGGTCGCCTTCTCTGTGGCAAAATTGACTGAAGCCTTCTTGACACCATCAAGGTCTTTCAGCCCTTGCTCCACACGCAGAACACATGCCGCGCAGGTCATACCCTGAATATTCAGTGTGGCCTTTTCAGACAACTTCGTATCCTGCCTTCTTGATCCGTTCTCTTACAAGGGCCATGTCAACGGCCTTTCCCTCATCAAAAGCAGCCTCGCCTTTTGCAAGGTCAACCTTAACGTCTTTGATCCAGTCAATCTCATTCAAGGCCTTGGTAACAGCCATGACGCAGTGATTGCAGGTCATCCCCTTTATCTTGATTGTGGTCATGATAAGTTCTCCCATGCCGGTTGTTTGTCATTAGTCACTGATCATTGGTAGGATATCAAACAAATGACGAGTGACAAATGACTAATACGGAATCCTCTCCAGCGGCCTCCTCTCCGGCACATGTGCATGAGGGACCTTATCCTCATTCCAGGCCTTTGAAACATAAAGATTACAGTAGCAGCTTCCGTACTCTTCCACGTCAGTGGTTCTGTACTCGCAGGGGCACAAGATGTCTTTGTCGAGTTCACGTTCCCCCGTAGCCAGCCTGCAAGGGCAGGACATGTAGCCATAGCGATCTTTATTGATAAGGAGAGCTTCAAGAAGTTCGAAGACCCTCTCTTTGTCTTTGTCAAAAAAGTAACCTTTCGGTTCTTGAACCTTCTTCAACATCTCATACAGCTTTTCCATCTCATTCATAATCCAAGGGCCTCCTTGATTTCGTCTTCTCTGTATCCCACGATTACCCTGTCGCCAATAATAATGGTAGGAAATGAACACCTCGGATTCCATTTTTTCACATCTTTAAGAATAGCGACCCTCTCCTCACCGTCAAGCAAATCCACGTCTGTAAACTCATATTTAACTGCACAGTCGTCCAAAAATTTTTTCGTGGCTTTACAATGACTGCAGGTGCTGAGAGTATAAATGTTAACGGATCTTTGCATCCCTTGCCTCCTTTGCCTGTCCGTATTCCGCCTTTAAAGCAGCGCAACAGTCCGTTCGGTAACGGGCCTTACTTGTTCTTGGACAGTCTTCGATCTCTGCCCCTTGATATTCTTCTTGCACAATCTTCCGATGAGGTGAGAGGTCTTTCCCGTCAGAGGCGAGAAGTCTGTGTCCTGCGAAGAAAGGCATCATCTGTTCGCTCTTCGCCCTTTACTTGGAACCAGCTTCTTCTTCCTCCTCGTGTAATGTCCCCTTGTGCTTGGTTCCACAGAGAGGGCAGAGAATATCGATCTCTTTTTCATCGCCTATGAACTTTTCGCGCATGACTTCCGGGCTTATATTGTCGATGGTCCCACAGCCGGCGCATGCCGGGCACTTGGCTCTTACTACAAATCTTTTCTTTGGCATTTTGATCCTCCTATATGACTTAGACCTTTTCCTTTCCTCGCGTGCTTTGCAGAATGAAACGCACTACACGCATTCCTCCGGCCCTTCGGCCTGAAGGGCTTTACTTCGCCTACAATCCGGTCTCGTCTCCCACCTCCTTTCCGAAAGAAAGCCTCCAAGCAGTTCTTGTTCGTGGAATCAAAAAACCCCCAGAACACTTGCTAGTAGATGCGCCTTGCATCGCACCTACTTTCCCAGCTTTTCCAGCTCCTTGACGAGCACTTCGAGCCGGGGCCTTTCGTTGATATTGTGCACGTCGATGTATCGAACAATACCCTTCTTATCGATGACAAAGAGTGCTCTTTCCGTAACACCATCGGAGCGCAGTACCCCGTACTTGGCTGCCACAGCACCGTGAGGCCAGAAGTCAGAAAGTATGTCAAACCATAACTTCCCCATCTGGTTGGTCCAGGCAAACAGGGTGGGAATATTGTCTACTGTGATGCCGAGCAGGATGGCATTGTTCTTGTCAAAAATCTGTTTCACGATATTGTAGCCCGGCCACTGATCTGAACAGACAGGGGTCCATGCGGCGGGGACAAAGGATAAAACCACATTCTTTTTCCCCAAATAGTGGCCCAGGGAAACCTTTCCGCCAGAAACGGCCGGAAGCGTGAAGTCAGGAGCACGATCTCCCACGTTGACCTTCAACACACTGTCCGTGGGCTTCATGATGCCCGGGTTATAGATATTGTTCTTGAATGCATCCGAAAGGCCAAAGGCGCTGGTGCTCAAGCAAAATATTGCTACAAGCCCGGATAGCAAAAGGAGAGCTTTCTTGTTTCTCATGGGACACCTCCTAATCTAATTCTGCCAATTTGAGCATCATTTGCAAAAACTCATCGGCATTGTTGAAACCCCCGAGTTTGGAATAAAAGACCTCATGGGTTCCGTCGTCCTTGATCTTGACACCGAAAAAGTACGGCGTCCTGACCTCTCCCAGGCTTTTGTGAATGGAAAAATCGCCGTCTGCAAAAAGCGGAAACGGAACTTTGTATGTCTCTTTGAATATACCTACTTCAAAGGCTGAATTGCCCGCGCCAATGCCTATCAACTTGAGTTTGCCTTTGGCGTTTGATGTTTTCTCCATTAATTCATAAAGCTCGTTTACACGGAACGCTTCTCCCTGACAATGGGGGCAATACATACTGAAGATCTCAATGATTACTGCCTTGGCCTTAATTTGTCCTATCCTAAACAGACCTTGACCTGAAAGGCCCAGATAGTCTCTATGCCCTGGGTCTTTCGGTACTGACAGACTTATTTCCGGCAGAGCACCGCCCTTTTTCGGTGTCGACCCGGCCGCAACCGGCCCAGAATCGAACACCAAAACAAACATGAAAACGGCTGCCAACTGATAGATGAACGCTTTTTTCATGATCCTTACCTCATCTCCTTTAGCTTAAACCCCAGCCAATCCATCATCTCCTGGATGTTCTTGGACATGTACCAACGACCATTGGCAAAAGCGCCATAGTCGGCCCCGATCATGGCAGAAGCGTAACGCGTGGAGTTTGCATAAAAGAGCCACTGCTCCACCCACTTCTTCTCGATTGCCTCGTTGAAGATGCTGTCCTTCTGGGCAAGTCCCCTGGCCGCCCCTTTCTCCCAGGCGGAAAGGAGGATATTCGTTGCAGTCAGAGTCATCTCGTTCGTAGTCTTGATCGTGTTCTCAAAGCGGGCAAACTGTCCATCCACCCAACCTCGGCTGTGGCACGAAAGACAGACTCTGTTCATGGCCTTTCGTCTCTTTTCTTGCTCCTTGGCATCGATCAAATACTTGGCCACAGGTTCTCCGGTCAGCTCCGTGGGCAAAGGCAATCCAGCCTTATTCCTGATAATGGTTGTATCCGGAGACTTGGGGTGGGCATGGGCGTAAATCAAACCGAGTATCCTCCACGAGATGCGATCATTCATCTGGTGGGTCCGTTCTGCTATCACCTGCCTCTTCTCAGAAACCACAAGACTCACATGGCAGGTGGCACAGGTGGGGGCCGCGAAATCTTTGCCGACAGTCCACGGGACAGCCTTGAAATTCCAAGTCTTACTCTTGCCCATGGCAGAGTATATATTGCCGTGCTTGCTCACCTTGTAAACATTGTATGCCGGCACATCCGGGCCTTTGTGACACTCAGAACAAGTAGACGGCTTTCTGGCCATCTCAATCGAAAATTGATGCCGCGTGTGGCACGCAGCACACGAGCCCTTGCTCCCGTCAGGATTTATTCGCCCCACCCCCTGATTGGGCCAGCCCGAAAGAACGGGAAACGACATCTTACCCTTAGTCGTTTCCCTGGTCTCCATGCCTTTGACCTCAACAACCGTGCCGTGGCAGTAAAAACAGGAGTCAGCAAGGGTCTCTTCATCAGGGTCTCCCAGGATCATCTTCGTGTCCTCAAAAGACTGAATGCCAGTTACCGTGTTAACCAGGCCGTGGTAAACGGAATTGTTCTTCAGGTTTCCATAGGCATGGGACATAAGGTTTTTGCCATATTGGCCCACCTCGACGGGATGGCACGTGGCACAGTCCTCGGGTGTTACGACCACGTGGATCTGAAAGCCATTGTGTTCAAAGGTATCTTGGTGCTTTTCAGGGTTTAAGGTGTGACACTCGGCACAGCCAACGCCAACACGTGCCAGTTTCTGAGGCACTTGCTCAAATGAAACTCTCCGCTTTTGCACAATCATGCTTCTTGCGACCCGGGGGGTGACCCTGGCCATGCGGCTTCTTTCCCAGTCCGCCACAATTCCCGGGTCCGTTGAGCGGTGACATTTGAGGCAGGCCCCTGTCTCTTCACTTATCGGAGATGTTGCGCCCCGGGCCACCGGGACCGAAAGAAACACTATCAACAGGGCAAAAAAAGGGGTTTTCATGACGCCCTTCTCTTTCTATAATTGACCTAAATGACATCCCAACTTTGGTGCGCACACGTGAAAAGAATACCTTGGGCTACGTTTACGCTTTATCTATAACCTGGGATCAACGTGGCCAGGCCCCCCGCACTCCGGAGTATAGCAAGAGACGTTTAAGAAATCACACTTCTCGTGACAATTAGGACATACATCCGGTGGTGTTCCGGCCGTAATCAGAAACCCGCACTTGCCACATTTCCAGTAAGTCTGGTTGCATTGAGGACAGATATCCCCAACAAATTTGCCTGAAGCTGTGTAGCCACAGTGGGCACATACCATTTTTTCTTGTTCATTTCCCATTTTGTCTACCTCCTTTTTTTGTGACCTTATGGTTAGTTCTCAGTAAGGTCGGTTTTTGTCATTGCGAGCCAAGCGAAGGAATCTCCTTCTCCAGGTAAACTGAAACCAGCCTTTAAGACGAGCCCAGCTTTTCCCCGATTTTGCGTCCGTAATCCTGGGCCATCTTGGTCCCGCCTTGCAACAAGGCGGATTTCAGTCTCAGTGGTCCGCTTACCATGTCCATTCCAAAGATGTTTTTCATGGTGTCGTAGATACGACCTGGCGCTTCACCGCTCCAGCCATAGGCTCCAAAAGAACCGCCCACTTTCCCCTGCAGATTGGCCTTTTCAGCCAAAAATAGCATGGTTTTCATGCCGGCCATCATCTGGCCGTGGTAGGTGGCAGAGCCAAAGACGTAAGCGTCATAGCCCTCGAGATCTGCCTCTTTCTTTACTTCAGTTACGTTGACAACGGTGGCCTCCGCACCCGCAGAACGGATTCCTTCTGC
>JADFWI010000058.1 GCA_015222985.1 Pseudomonadota bacterium
AGGAATACATTGAGTATTTCGAGGATTGAAATCTGAGTCTGACGCAGAGATTGCGGAAAATAGCCATTTTCGGACGGACACTAAATAGCCGGCAAGGCAACAGAGTCATCCATGGATGAAAACGAGCGGGGTAGGAAGGTGCATGTCCTGGTTAAAATTGCTTTAGGGGGTTTCTTTTTATACCTCACATATTGCTGCCTCCTTTTCCTTTTTCAACGACAGATTTTGTTTCCTCGCTATCAGATTGCGGCACCTTCGGCAACGGCGGAGAAGATTGTAGGCTTGGAGAAGATTTGGTTAGATACTAGTTGCGGAAAGGTTGAGGCATGGTTTCTCTCTCCGGCCCAGGATCACGGCGCTGAGCCTGTGCCGGTAGTGATCTTTGCTCATGGCAATGCAGAGTTAATTGACTTCTGGCCCCAAGAACTCAAGAGGTTTACGTCTTTTGGGATTGGCGTACTGCTTGTCGAGTATCCAGGTTATGGCCGCTCCGAGGGGAGTCCGTCCCAAAGCAATATTACTGAAACATTCGTGGCAGCTTATGATGCTCTCGTTAAACGTAAGGATGTCGACTCCGCCAGGATCGTTTTGTTCGGACGTTCCCTTGGCGGCGGCGTGGTCTGCGCGCTTGCTGCAGAGCGACCTTCTGCGGCCCTGATTCTTCTATCCAGTTTTATCAGTGTCAGGGCATGTGCGTCGAGTTTTCTGGTGCCCGGCTTTCTTGTGCTGGACCCGTTTGACAATCTTCGAGTTGTCGAGTCTTACTCCGGTCCGGTCCTCGTAATCCACGGGAGAAACGACAATCTTATTGCATACAAGCATGGAGTTGCCCTTTGCCGGGCGGCGCAACACGGTGAAATGCTCACCTATGAGTGCAGTCACAACGATTGCCCGCCAAGTTGGGACACATTCTGGAGAGACATCGAGTCATTTCTCATAAAGGCCGAAATCATTGACAGTTGACGGACCGGCAAAAAGCCTGAATCTTCCCGATGTGACAGGGGGAGATGAGGTAATAGCCCGTCTAACTTCATGGCATGGTTATATGGTTAATCAGATAATGCCTCAATTACTTGGCCCCGGGATGTAAACGAAATTCCTTGCTTTGATTTGGTACCGATCATTATGGATTCAATTATCGGGGGATTGCTCTTATGTTCTGACTTCCACTTAACGATAAAATTGGCACCCGACCCACCAGTTCTGTCTGATTCCACTATTACAAACCTATGTGAAGCCATGGCATTTAGCTTAATTGGTTGTTCTATATATCTTTTTTGGAGCTTACCGCCGCAATTGTAATAGTCTGCTATGCTTATTGTTATTGGGCGTTTTGGATTCGTGTTTCTAATGCTCAGTGTTACTGCTAAATCGAAAGAGGCTCCTTTGCTTCCAGTATAAATGTGCGAATAGACTGGAACATAAACGGTTTGTCCTTTTGAAAAGTTAATATTAGATTGTGCCCAAGCCGCATTGAATAAGAAAAAAACAAGGGAAATCATTATGGAAAGTTTTACTAAATAGTTTTTCATCCTTTTACTCCTCCCTTTCAAATCATATCAATGAAATGCTGCAAAGACTCCTGCCACGGCATGGGCTCATAGCCGGAGCATAGAGTGAAGAGGCTGGTGTCAAGCACAGAGTATTGAGGTCTCTTGGCAGGGCGGGCAAATTCCTGGCTGGTAGTTGGTTCGATTTCTTTGTGGCTCCCCTTTGTCTTCAGGATCTGACTGGCAAATTCGTACCAGTTGATGCCGCCGTCGGTTTGGTCCGTGAGATGGTACACACCAAAATTGCCTGTACAGATCAGTCTCAAGATTCCTTGGGCCAAGTTGACGGTCCATGTCGGGGACATCTGCTGATCTTGAACGACCCTCAGGGCTTGCTCCTTTTCTGCCAGCCGGAGAATAGTGTAGACGAAGTTAGTGCCATTCTTGCCATAGAGCGAGCTCGTCCGGATGAGGTAGTATCGGTTGAGAATGGAGCGCACGAATGTCTCACCAGCCAGTTTCGATGCCCCATACGCACTAACTGGACAAGGCAGATCAAAGGGTTGGTAAGGCTTAGTTGATTTCCCGTCAAATACGTAATCAGTGCTGATGTGACAAAGCGCACATCCATATTCCTGACAGGCCAGAGCCAATTGTTGGACCCCGTATGCATTGACAAGAAACGCCTGCTCCTTGTCCTTTTCTGCCTCGTCGACCCGGCTGTATGCAGCACAGTTTACTATAAGGTCCGGCCTAATCTCTCCCACAACGTCAAAGACATTTTTTTTGTCAGTGATGTCCAGCTCATCCACGCCCAGGGAAGTTGTTTCATGTTCCTTTGAAATGATCGGAATCAGATCGTGGGCCAACATCCCCTTGGAACCAGCAACCAGGACCTTCATGATTTGCTCCAGAACCCCTTGCTTTCCTTAGAGAGCCTTTCCTTCAGAGGTCTCCACCACCATTCATTGGCATGGTACCAGGCTACGGTTTCGTCGATACCCTTTTCAAAACCCATCTCCGGTTCCCATCCCAGTTCTTTCTTAATTTTTGCGTTGTTTAATGCGTACCGCAAGTCATGTCCCGGTCGATCCTCAACGAACTTCAGAGACGATTCTCCCTTGTTAGATAAGGACAAGAGGTGTCGTGCCACATCGATGTTGCGCTTTTCGGTTTCTCCTCCCACGTTATAGGCCTCTCCGGGGTTTCCGTTTTGGAGGATAGCATCCACTGCCCGACAAGTGTCTGTAACAAAGATCCAGTCACGGACGTTCAAGCCCTTTCCGTAAATCGGCAAAGGCTTGTCTTCAATCAGGTTAGTGATCATGAGGGGAATGAATTTCTCCGGATATTGGTAAGGTCCATAATTGTTGGATGGTCGCACGATCAAGACCGGCAAGCCGTATGTTTCAAAATAGGCCCGTGCAAGAAGATCAGCGCCCGCCTTTGTGGCCGAATATGGGGAGTTGGGCCGCAAAGGGCTTTCTTCGGAAAAAGTCCCTTCCTGGCCCAGGGTGCCGTAGACTTCGTCTGTTGAGATGTGTACAAACCGGAATGCCTGATCTCGTGAAAGGGTTTCTGTCCAGTATTGAGTAGCAGTTTCAAGCAAGACGTGGGTCCCCTCAACGTTGGTTTGAACAAAATCCTTTGCTCTTGCGATGGATCTGTCCACATGGGATTCCGCAGCGAAATGAATAACGGCCTGAATACGATTTTCTCGGATCACTGAATTGACAAGGTTCTCATCCCTTATATCTCCGAGAACAAAACGATAGCGGGGATTGTCACTCATTGTCTTTAGATTATCAGGGCTGCCCGAATACGTGAGCTTATCCAGGTTGATAAATTCATATTCGGGCCGCGCTGCGGCCATGTAATGGATGAAGTTTGAGCCGATAAAGCCACAGCCCCCTGTAATCAACGCCGCTTTTTTCAAACCTAATCTACCCCCTCAAAGAGAGTCATGCTAAACCTGTAGGCGTTCACAGGTTCAGCGTTATCTTTCTTTCGTTAACCCGCCTACGGCGGGCTAGCGCTAGCCCGCCAAACGAACGGCGGGATGAAACCACGAAGTAACGGTTTGGATTTTTGGTAAACCCTGAACCCTTGAACGGCTATCTAAACCTCAACCACGTTGTTGTCGCCGATGAGTAGTCGCAGGGCGCGGCTGTGGCTTTTGTCATGGCGGATGACTTTGGCCTCTCGTCCTATGAGACTGTCTTCAAGTCTTGGAATATTCTCAATACTGCACTTGTCCAAGATCACCGAGTGTTCGATGGCTGAATTGATGATCTGTGTTCCATGGCCGATGGTAGTGTAAGGTCCGATGAAAGAGTTTGTGATCTTACACCGTTTTCCAATGACTACTGGGCCGCGGAGGCTGCTATTGGTGATCTTGGCAGTCTTTTCTATTTGCACCCGCCCGTCCACTCTACTCGTGGCGTCCAGTTTGCCCGCTACGCTCTGTCTGACATAACTATCCAGCACCACCGTATTGGCAGCCAGAAAGTCATCTTTTTTCCCAGTGTCGAGCCACCAGTCTTCTAGGATTTGTCCCTTAACGGACCGCCCCGACCGCATCAATTCTTGGATCGCATCGGTGATTTCGAGTTCTCCTCTGGCAGAAGGCTTGATCCGGTCAATAGCATCGTGAATGCTGGGGGAGAAAAAATAGACTCCCACGAGGGCGAGGTCAGAGGGCGGCTTTTTGGGTTTTTCAACAAGCTTGACAATATGTCCCCTTTGGTCAAGAACTGCCACTCCAAAGGCCTGTGGGTTCCGGACTTGTTTCAGAAATATCAAGGCATCCGGCTTTGCCGATTGAAACTCTCCCATGAATTCCCTAATTCCTTGGGCAAGGAGGTTGTCTCCCAGGTACATGACAAAAGACGCATCACCCAAGAAAGGACGAGCTACCTTGACCGCATGGGCCAGGCCCAAAGGTTGAGGTTGCAAAATGTAGTGAATCCGAACATGCCAGCGAGTTCCCTTGCCGAGAAATGCCCGCACGTCATGTTGCGTTTCCGGAGAGACCACGACACCCACATCCTTGATTCCGGCCTCTTGAATGTGGCGAAAGACATATCCGAGGATCGGTTCGTTTGCCACGGGGACGAGCTGTTTAGGCATGGTGTACGTGAGCGGTCTGAGTCTAGTTCCCTTGCCTCCGGAGAGCACCAAGGCCTTCATGGCATTATATTCTCCTTCCTGCCGCACCGGTACAGCCGGCGCTTTTTCTTGCAAATGCTTTCGTAATTTTCGTAATAAGTCAAGAGGATTGTTCCAGAACGTAA
>JADFWI010000397.1 GCA_015222985.1 Pseudomonadota bacterium
GAGGTCATCTCCGGGAAAGAGCTCGAAATCGCCTTGGTTAGAGGCAAGGCCGAGAGCACGTCCTGACACAACACTTCTGCTTTGCACTCCGCTCATGTATTATCTTTTCTGTTCTTCAGCTTACTCTGAGTTAATGCTCTTAACGCTTTTAATTTGCCCAACGATATGATAACAAAAGTGTTACGCCGCAGGCGGCATCTCGAATGAGTATTTTGAGATGGAAGTCTATTCCGGAGGAACCGATATGGAATCAAGACCGCCAGACAACGGAGGGAGGCGTTCGGGAGTTGACCGGAGGCAATTTTCATACAGCAGCCATATTCCTGAGAGGCGAGCGAAACAGGACCGGAGAAGCAGCCTAGACCGGAGAAGTGGAGTGGATCGGAGAAGGACATTTCGTCTTTAACTGGCTGAAAGAATGGTCGGGAATTGGTCAGCGGAGGCTTCAAGAATATGAGAAGGGTTGTTATCACAGGCATTGGACTTGTAACGCCATTGGGATGTGGAAGAGAGAGGTTCTGGAGTTCCCTTGAACAAGGAGTTTCAGGTGTAGACAGAATTACCAAATTTGACGCTTCGAAGCATGATTGTAAGATTGCGGCAGAGGTCAAGGATTTTGACCCACTAGAGTATGGTATGAATAAGAAGCAAGTTAGAAGGCTCGATTTTTTTAGCCAATATGCCCTAGCCTCTGCTCATCAGGCAATTGAAGACGCGAAATTGCCACTCAAGGACAAGAATCCTAACATCGGAGTTATCGTTGGCTCAGGGGTTGGCGGAATATCAACCATAGAGGACGAAAAGGAACGATTTTATCTTAGAGAAAAGAAAGGAAAGAACGGAGCTTCTTTTGTCAGTCCGTTTTTTGTCCCTATGATTATGCCGAATGCGGCCGCTGGAAATATCAGTATGAAATACAAATTGAATAATGCAAGCATGAGCACAGCAAGTGCGTGCGCAACGGGTCTTCATTCGATCATATATGCTGCAAAAGATATCATGTTGGGTGATTGCGATGTTATGATTGCGGGTGGTACGGAAGGGGGTATCACTCCTTTGGGTGTTGGTTGCTTTGCAAACATGAATGCTATTTGCAAGGATTGCAATGATGAGCCGCAAAAGGCGAGCAGACCTTTTGACCGTGAACGTAAAGGCTTTGTTATGGGTGAGGGCGCCGGCATAGTGCTCCTTGAGAGCCTTGAATATGCACTGAAACGGGGCGCCCGTATCTATGCTGAGATTGCCGGATACGGACTGACTTCTGACGCGCACCATATTACTGCCCCTGATCCGGATTCGTACGAGATTGCCAGGGCAATTAAGCTCGCCCTTGATAGGGCCGGGATCAGCCATGAAGAAGTCGATTATATTAATGCCCACGGCACGTCAACGCCTGATAATGATCTGTCAGAGACAAACGGCATTAAGAAAGTATTTGGAGATAGTGCCTATAAGGTGAAGATTAGCTCAACCAAGTCGATGATGGGTCATATCATAGGGGGCGCTGGAGCAATTGAGACTCTGGTTTGTCTCTTTGCTATGGAGAGAA
This sequence comes from Pseudomonadota bacterium, assembly GCA_015222985.1. Lineage (GTDB taxonomy): Bacteria > Desulfobacterota > Desulfobacteria > Desulfobacterales. The sequence continues at coordinate 1,550 of JADFWI010000397.1, forward strand.
GTATTGTTCCTCCAACAATAAACTACGAAAATCCTGATCCTCAATGTGATCTGTATTATGTCCCGAATAAAGCTGAACACTGTGAAGTCAATATTGCCATGAATAATTCATTTGGGTTCGGGGGTCATAATGCAGTGCTCCTGCTAAAGAGGTATGAAAATGGTCAGGGTTAGAAACATCAAACCAACGAGCCCTTTCACCCTGCTCCGCTTTCCCCTTGTCTGCCATGAAGCCACGTGTTGTGGGTAGCTAATGTCCCTCAATAGTGGCATTTGTTTTCCCAAAAGATAACCTAATTTACACAATTCTCTACACCTCTCTTGCGTGCCGATTCAGGCTAACTCTTTAGAAAGTAAAGGAAACACGTCCAATCGGCCAACTTGGCACGATGTTTTCATAAGGGTATGTATCAAGGTCTGATTTGGCCGAACCGCCACGCAAGGGGCGGCGACCAACATAAGGGCGTTTTATGTCACATTACGGCATGCGTTTTTGATTGTATGCCGCACAAAATGGCACAACCGAAGTAGGGATATAAGAATTAGGCGCACTCGGGGGTATCTAATGGAATCAAGACCGCCAGACAACGGAGGCAGGCGTTCTGGAGTTGATCGAAGGCAGTTCTCGTACAGTAGCTGTATCCCTGAGAGGCGAGTCGAATCGGATAGGAGAAGCGGCACAGACCGGAGGGGCGGTGTTGACAGGAGAGAGGGTGTTGAAAGGAGAAAAATATTTCATCTTCTCTGACCTCTCAAAAAATTCGGACTGTAGGGTGCCATTTTGTGTAAGAAGGAAATTTTTTTCCTAAAAAGCAGGAATGAGGGAGAGGCCAATGAGGTCTTGTTTTGGAATAGCATTATTTTTGTGTTGCCTTTTATTGCCGGCATCGGCTGATTTGAGCGATTTTCAGCCAATAGTCCGGTACAGTTTGCCGGCAGACATCATGCTGGTTAAGTTCGCAGATGAGACTTGGGTCTATCGGTTGTACGAAGACGGCACAGTGAGAAAAATGGTAAACAAGAAGAGATACGTTGCAGCATGCAATGAGGAGGAACCGAAGAATCGCAAGAGCAATGAACAGTTGACGGGTTGATTTTGTTATTTCGCCTGCCTTTCATCCCACCGGTAGTCACGCAAGGTTTTGGCAAAACCTTTGGGTTGACATCATTCTTTCCCAATTATACGTTAGGAAGCAGCTTTACAACACTTTCAGATTATTACGGATAAACACCAGTCTTGGGGGATTCATTCCATGGTTACGTTTCGTCTAACAAGAAACTATCGAGTTTGGATTGTTATGGGCCTTTTGTTGGCCGGCTGCAACCAGCGCCAGTCTGTCCCGCCCTTTGACCTTGACGTCGAGGGCTTAGAGCAGGTCAGATTGGTCACGGGCGATGAAGCCATCAATGCCATAAACAGACTCCATGGGATGCCTATCGATGTGGTGAGGGGCTTCATTGCCTATTATGAAGGTCTTCACGACAAAGCGACCATATGGTTGTCCGAGGCTACCTCTGAAGACCTTGCGAAAAGGCAGATTGAGGTAATGATTGACAGGATGAAAAAGAGCAGAAGATCACCCTTTAGTCATTATCGCGTATTGGACGCAAACGGTGTGAGCGTCATAGGATTTGACGGGATGGGCCAGGTTCATTATGTTTTCAGAGACACCAAATGGGTCTATTGGATTAGTGCGGATGCAGGCCGCATAGATAAGCTTCTGGACCATGTCATGAAAAGAACTTAGGGGGATGCTTATGAAGGGATCGAGAGTTCTTGTTACAGGCGGAGCAGGGTTTTTGGGCAGCCATCTGTGTGATAGATTGGTCTTAGAAGGAGCAGAGGTGCTTTGTCTTGATAATTTCTTTACCGGATCAAAAAGGAATATCTTGCACTTGATGGGCAACAGCAGCTTCGAGCTAATCCGCCATGACCTGGTGGAGCCTATCTTTCTGGAGGTGGATCAGATTTATAACCTCGCTTCTCCTGCATCGCCGGTCCACTATCAGTACAATCCTGTTAAGACTGTCAAGACTAATGTGATGGGGGCCATCAACATGTTGGGCCTGGCCAAACGTGTGAAGGCGCGAATTTTGCAGGCTTCAACATCTGAAATCTACGGCAATCCTCAGGAACACCCTCAAAAGGAGACCTATTGGGGGCATGTTAATCCAATCGGGCTGCGCAGTTGCTATGACGAGGGCAAACGGGTGGCCGAAACACTGATGATGGACTATTATCGCCAGAACCAGGTGGATGTGAAGATTGTACGTATCTTTAATACATACGGTCCGAGAATGGCTGTTTCAGACGGTAGGGTTGTGAGCAATTTCATTGTTCAGGCCTTGGGAAATGAGCCGATTACGGTTTATGGCGACGGCAGTCAAACCCGTTCCTTTTGTTATGTTTCGGACATGATTGAGGGGTGGATAGCAATGATGAACTGCGAGGATTTTATCGGCCCCGTCAATCTTGGCAATCCCAATGAGTTTTCCATCAAAAGGCTTGCTGAACTTGTCATCGAGATCACTCAGTCGAAATCAGAGATCGTGTACAAGTCTCTCCCTGAGGATGATCCGATTCAACGACGCCCGGACATTTCTTTGGCAAAGGAAAAGCTAAGCTGGGAGCCTCACGTAAATCTGGCGGAAGGGCTGGAGAAGACCGTCGATTACTTCAGGCGGGTCTTAGAGTAAAGGAGCATTCCAAGTATGGCAGCCGTTATACGAGACATAAGAGTAGCTTGTGTGGGAGCCGGATACTGGGGCAAGAACTTGATCAGAAATTTTAATGAAATTGGCGCCCTTGATGTCATATGCGATACCAACGAGTCCGTGTTGGCAGACTTCAAGAAAAAGTATCCGGAAAGACGTTTCAGCCGTTCCTTTTCTGAAATCCTTTCAGAGCCAAGCATCGATGCTGTAGTGATTGCAGCTCCTGCTGAGAAACACTATGTCTTGGCACGGGAGGCCCTTTTGGCCGGCAAGCACGTCTTTGTGGAAAAGCCCCTTGCTCTTAAGGTGGAAGAGGGAGAGGAGTTGATTTCCATCGCTCAAGAGCGCCGGAAGATCTTGATGGTGGGGCATATTCTGGAATATCATCCGGCTGTGCTAAAGCTTAAGGAGTTGATCGATGCCGGGGATCTGGGCAGGATCAACTATGTGTATTCAAACCGGCTGAATCTGGGAAAGGTGCGGACCGAAGAGAACATTCTCTGGAGCTTTGCGCCCCATGATATTTCAGTACTGCTCATGCTTCTTGGTGAGATGCCAGAGAGCGTGACAGCTTTGGGCGGTTGCTATTTGCACCATGAAATTGCAGACGTCACTATCAGCACACTGAGCTTCCCCAGTGGTGTGAAGGCACACATATTTGTCAGTTGGCTGCATCCTTACAAGGAGCAGAGGCTTGTGGTGGTAGGGGACCGGAAAATGGCTGTCTTTGATGACACCTCAAAGGACCGCAAGCTCCGCCTTTATGACGAGGGGATTGAATGGGTGAATCGCATGCCTGTGCCGAGAAAAAAAGACCCCGTTGCCATCGAAATAGAGCTGGAGGAGCCATTGGAGCGTGAGTGTTTGCACTTTCTAGACTCCGTCAGAAATGGCAAAGCCCCCAAGACGGACGGACGTAGCGCGTTGCGTGTACTGGAAATCTTGAATGCCTGTGAGACATCCCTGGCCGGGGGAGGGATTCCTGTCAAAATTGTGTCCACTGATAGCGCAGAAGGTTATTTTGTGCACCCGAGCGCCTACGTCGACGATTCCGTTTCTATAGGGCCGGGAACCAGGATATGGCACTTTTCCCACATAATGGAGAATGCCGTAATCGGTGAGCGGTGCAATATTGGTCAGAACGTAGTGGTGGGACGCAGCGTTCGAATCGGAAACGGCGTAAAGATACAAAACAATGTTTCGGTATATGAAGGTGTGACTCTCGAAGATGAGGTGTTTTGCGGCCCCTCTATGGTCTTTACGAATGTTCACAATCCCCGCAGCCATATTCCGAGGAAGGACGAGATCAAGCAGACTCCTGTGAAGAAGGGCGCCACGATTGGCGCCAATGCTACCATTGTTTGCGGCAATACTGTTGGGCGATATGCCTTTATCGGCGCTGGAGCGGTGGTGACCAAGGACGTTCCAGACTATGCCGTTTTTGTGGGAAATCCGGGAAGAATTCAGGGTTGGATATGCGCCTGCGGCATCAGGATTGATTTTGATTCAAACAAGGCAGAATGCCGCAAGTGCGGCGCCCGCTATGTCAAGGATGGCAACAGTGTACGTCCTACCTTCAGCGTGGCTGAAGAGGTTGAAGCTATGTGTAAATAATACTGTACGGCAGGGGTGATCTGGCCCATTCACCCGGTTTGGGCATGATGCACTGGTTGATGACGGTCATCCAGTAGTACTCGGAGTTGAGTTCTCTCAACTTGCCGTCTTCAGGGAATCTGGCGTGGCTGGTTCGCTCATAAGCAGTCTGGAAGACCACAATACCTCCGTCATCTTCCTGTGCGAGGAGGTAATGGTTCTTGATGGTCTTGACGGCCAGGTTGTTGGCCTCGGCCAGGTGTTGTATGTCCGTGTCTGTGAGCTTCATTAATATGTATTTGGAAACGCCCCTTTCCGAAATCCGGTAAAGCCCTCTTGATTCGCAACTTGCCACATAGACTGTAGATATACAATTTATCCGCCTCAGGAATTGCGCGCCTACCACCGCTGCTGTGCGCCGCCCTCCGGCCGTGGTAGGCAATCCATAGTATTCAAATAACTTCTTTTGAATCTCCTCTGCATAAGATTCCCCTTTTTCATACAGATCCTTAGATATGTACCGGAGATCACGGGCCATGTCTTCTGCGGCATCGGCAATGGGCCAATCAATTCGGACGCGGAAGTGTGAAAGGCTGTATCTGTTTCTGGCTTTGATAGTGGGATCCCGTTGAATAAGCAGGGCGTAGTCCACGGGGAGCAGGTCTCTGAGAAAGTCAGAGAAATGGACAGATTCAAAGAACTTTGTGTTCCTGTAATATTTCTTTGTAAACTGAACTGTTTCGGAGCGCATCAAGTTCTCTTTAGTTGCTTTGTTGTCATCAAAAAACCTGATGTATTTTTTGTAGGCATTGGGGATGAAATCCTCCACGAAGATTACAATAAATCGGTTATGACATTCATACTCGACATCAGGAATCCGTGCTCTTGGCTTTAGTTCCCGCTTTTCCACAAATGGGTATGGAAGATTCTTGTCAACAAAGTCACGATAAGACTTCACCAACCCATACTCGATAAGATATTCGTCCAGTTCATCCCGAAGGGATTCATAGACCGACCGTCGCAGTTTGTCCTGGCGGCTCAACTGTTCGCGAAAATTCCAGTAAGTCACGAGCTGTCTCCTTGTGTTATCGGCTGCAACGATTGGATGATGGGCAGGCCCTTGAGGCCCCCGCCGGGGACGAAGCAAAACTGCTTCCTCTAGGCGGATTTTTTTACTTATAACGCAGTCTTACTTAACAGTCAACGCAAAGTTGGCAATAACTTCTGGTTCATGATTCGACGTTGTTTGCGGCGTTTAGCCGGTCGATCCATGCATAGATCCTCTCACGCCAGTAATAGGCGGGGATTGCAAAAGCAATGGAGATAACGATGAGGATGATCAATGTGGCATAGTCTTTCTGAAGTACCTGGGCGCCTTGAAGGCTTAACATGAGAGTGCCCGGCATGCGACCAATACCGGCCATAAGTACAAATACCTTCAAAGAAATACCGGTCAACCCAAGGAAGATGCAGAGGTAGTCTTTGGGAAATCCCGGCACCACAAAAAACAAGAAAAACAAAAGAGCGCCATGATGTCTTGTGACGGCGTCAAATTTGCCCAGGTAGCGGCCCGGAACCCATTTTCTCACGTAGCGTCTTCCCAGAATCCGGGCCAGGATGAAGTTGACGACTGAACCTGCCGTAAGCCCGATGGAGGAATAGATGAACCCTGGAACAGTACCAAAGACATAGCCCCCCACAAATCCGCTGGCCTCTCCCGGGACCGGCGCGAATAGCACCTGAAGGATTTGAATCCCCATAAAGGCCAGCGGCGCGCGGATGGGGCCCCAGTTAAGGAGAAACGTCCTGACCTGTTCAGGGTCTTTAACCAAGCCGTACAATGTGACGGCCCTTTCGGCCAGAAACGTCCAGTTAAGGAATACGATCAGAGCGAGAAATCCTGTGCCGCCAAGGAATATAGCAATCTTAACGAGGCGGCTCATAACCAAGGGCTTCGGGGAGACCTTTCTGAGGGATGGTCAGCTCCAGGCGGTAGCGTGATTTGAGATGATAGTGAAAGGGGAGGGCAGATCTTAGATTCTTTCCGTAAAAGAGATTCCAGTGTGTGTTGAGTTGAAGCATGGGCCATGCAATGCGGTTTCCTTCCAACACATGGACAAAGGCGCCGCCTGCATCACTCAAGCGCGAAAACAGCGCGTCTTCGTTAAATCCCAGTTTTCTTGCGATTTCGATGCTGTCTCCGCCAGAAGAAATGGTGTAGGCTCCATTTCTTTGAGCCTTTAAGATCGCTTCCAGAATCGAGCGTTCCGGCCCTTCAAAGCCGGCCTCTTCACTCTTTCCGACCGGGCCTTTCTTGTATATGGTCTTGGCCTTCAAGAGGAGCGACACAAAGTGCCTGGTGGTTTGTTCTCCAATGCTCCATAGATGGAATTGATCCTTTTTCGGATGATCATGAATTACCTCAGGCGTCAAATTGAGAATATCTGAATTATGTTTTACCAGAAAGTCCGCAGGCAGGATCAGTTTTTCTTGTCCTTCGGGGCGTGCGTGAAGTTCCTGGAAAAACCTTACAAGAGCCTTACTCACGTTTTTCTCCAGAAATGCCTCGGTAGTCTCTCCGAAGTTATACCGTTCACCGGGCCGTACCTCCTTGCTTAGCAGAGCGATGATCCCCGGGGTTCCCCCCA
>JADFWI010000398.1 GCA_015222985.1 Pseudomonadota bacterium
AGATCCCAGATTGGTGGAGGAGATGGATCGATTAGGGATTCATTACCAATCCCGAACCGGGCATGCCTGGGTAATGACTGTTGCTTCCTGGATTGCTCCAGCCAGCATACTCATTGTGGCAGGATTTATCTTTTTCAGGAAAATGGGTTATGGATCCGCCAGGAGCAGCCCGTTTGTCGAAAAGAAGTCTAACGTTACTTTCCCTGATGTAGCAGGGCTCGCTGTAGCAGAAGAAGAGCTGAAGGAGGTCATAGAATTCTTGAGAAGCCCATCCCGCTTCCAGAACCTCGGGGCCAGAATCCCGAAGGGCGTTCTGCTGGTGGGTTCTCCGGGTTCAGGTAAGACTCTTCTGGCCCAGGCGGTTGCCGGAGAGGCTAATGTGCCTTTTTTCAGTATAACTGGCTCGGCCTTTGTCGAGATGTTTGCCGGAGTCGGCGCTGCCAGGGTAAGAAAGCTCTTTGACAGGGCAGAGAAGAAGGCACCCTGCATTATCTTTATTGATGAGATAGACGCTGTGGGCAAGGCCAGAGGCAGTAGCGGTGTTTCCGGCGCTGAAGAGCATGAACAGACCCTGACACAGTTGCTCACGGAAATGGATGGGTTTGACCCCCAAAAAGGGGTCATTATCCTTGCCGCAACCAATCGTCCTGAGATCCTGGACCAGGCGTTGCTCAGACCGGGCAGGTTCGACCGGCATATCGTAGTGGACCGGCCGGATTTGAAAGGGCGGGAACAGATATTTGAAATCCATGCCCGAAATGTAAGATTAGCCAGGAATGTTGACTTTAAGAAGCTTGCCGCTTGTACACCGGGGATGGTGGGAGCAGAGATCGCAAATGTCGTCAATGAGGCGGCCCTGCTGGCTGCACGAAGGGATAAAGAGGCCGTGGAAATACGCGACTTTGAAGAAGGCATTGAGCGCGTGGCCGCAGGACTGGAAAAGACGAACAAATTGATCAATGCCAGAGAAAAGGAAATCGTGGCTTATCACGAGACAGGACATGCTATCGTGTCCCTGTCATTGCCACAGGCTGATCCGGTTCACAAGATTTCCATTATCCCACGAGGAATATCCGCTCTCGGATACACCGTCCATCTCCCTACAGAAGACCGCTACCTCCTGACAAAGTCGGAACTATCGGATAAAATAGCCGTTTTGTTAGGTGGCAGGGTCTCAGAAGAGATTATTTTCGGAGAGGTTTCGACAGCCTCCCAGAGGGATCTGGAAGAAGCTACGGAGATTGCCAGAAGTATGGTTCAGACATACGGGATGAGCGATAAATTGGGGCCTCTTACCCTTGAGAAAGGAAGGCCGCTTTTCTTGAATACCAAGTATAGTCCGCTCAAAGAATACAGTGAACATACAGCCAGGCAAGTTGATGAAGAGGTGCGCAAGATCATAACCGAAGCATACCAAAGGGCCAGGGGAATACTTATGCAAAGACGTCCTGACCTGGATACAGTGGCCAGAGTCTTGATGGAAAAAGAGGTACTGGAGAGAA
>JADFWI010000399.1 GCA_015222985.1 Pseudomonadota bacterium
ATGATATGTCCGGTCGCGGCAGCAACCCTGCCCGTTCTATAATCTCTGGAAGTTTTTCCTCGCACCCAATGGCGATGACGTGGACCCCCCTGACTCCTTTTGTCTGCTTGATCTCTTCTATGTTCTCAATGCAGATCTTCATGCCTTCTTCTTGCTGTTGCTTTTCGGCAACAGCGCCAAGACGATCCATGACCGTATCGGGTATCATGATCCCCGGGACCGTATTTCTCAGGTACTGAGCCATTTTGACTGATTTGAGCGCAATGACGCCGGCTATTAAAGGGCACCGATCTGTTAAGCCCTGATCTCTTGCCTGGTTCAACCACTTCTTAAAAGGTTTCATCTCAAGTACAGGTTGGGTTTGAATAAACTCTGCGCCTGCTGCGATTTTTTTCTCAAGACGGATAATATGCAATTCAAGGGATTGAACAAAGGGATTTGCAACCCCTCCGACAAAAAATCGCGGGCTTCCGGAGATCTTTTTGGCATTCATCAGACACCCGTTATCCCGTATCTCTCTTACTACCGCGATCCACTGGATAGAATCAAGATCAAAGACCTTTTTGGCCTGGGGGTGATCTCCTCTTGCCGGGTGGTCTCCTGTAAGACAGAGGACATTTTGAATTCCCAGGGCAGAAGCGCCCAGGAGATCGCTCTGAAGAGCAATGCGGTTTCTATCCCGTGTCGTCATTTGGAAGATCGGTTCCAATCCCACATCGAGCAGCATTTTTGACAGAGCCCAACTCGACATCCTGACCTTGGCGGTTGGATTATCGTTGACATTGACCGCATCGACCTTCCCCTTGAGTTGGGCTGCATTCTTGAGTATTGAATCTACATCAACGCCGCGTGGAGGGTCGTACTCACAGGTGACCGCAAATTCTCCCCGGGCAAGGATTTCTTGGAGGTTTGTCTCTGCCTTCATATCGTCAAGTCCTCTCTGATGATCTTGCGCGGGCCTCCTGACAGGCTTGTTGACCAGTCCTTGGCGGCGATCTTTTGTCCCAGTCGATCAAGCTGTCCCAGCTTTTTCATGCGCTCATAGATGATCTCCCAAATACAATCCAGATCTTTGCTCACCTCGCATTTCCCGTCCACGGAGCCGCCGCAAGGCCCGTTAAGAAGCCCCTTCGCACAACGGGTAATCGGGCACAGGCCGCCGAAATTGTGGATTTCGCAACTCCCGCAGGCAGCGCAATATTCTCCCCATATCCCATGTTCAAGCGTTCCTCCCATAAAACTCGTATTGAGCCCGGGAAGAACGACCATCGTATCGAATGCCTCAGCAATATATTGAGGTCCTATGCTGCAGGCAAGTGATATGATGGCGTCGTAGTCGTTTTTCTTGATGGGATCATCCAGCCATGCGATGAACTCGGGTTCACACTGGCGGTCGAGGGTAAGTTCGTCAATGGTTATTGGTTTGCCCTGTTTACGACGCGCAATCCTCAAGGCAGACGCAAGTATGGCCACCTCTTTTTTGCCGCCGGCGTTACAGACCGTTACACACCCCTTGCAACCGACCATCAAAATTCTTTGATGGTTCCTGACCATTTCAAGAATCTCCTGGATTGGTTTCCTCTCTGCTATAATCATATATTCTCCCTATTTCGGATTTATTCATTCGGCCCATCTTCAATTGCACAAGGCTATGCTGTTACAATTTTTCGAAGAGTTAAAGTGTTACCTGTCTCGTAAAGGGTTCGGCCCCAACGCCCGGATTCTTTCTGTCATCATTTTTGCCACCCGAGCAAACTCGGGGGCATCAGAGGCGGACATGTTGAACATCTGCACGCGGTCCTGTTC
>JADFWI010000059.1 GCA_015222985.1 Pseudomonadota bacterium
CTAAGATTTCCCACAAAAAGTTTTTTGCCTTGCATCCGAAACTTCCTCCATGCATTAAACCTCTGGTTGTCGATTTACTGAACCCGTTGTTTTAAAGCTTTTCCTGCAGTAAATTTCACAGCCTTGGAAGCCGATATGTGGAGCTTTTCTCCTGTTCTCGGGTTGCGACCTTCTCGTGCGGATCTTTGAACAACCCTAAAGCTCCCAAAACCTATGAGTGAAATAGAATCTCCCTTTTCTAAAGCAGAAGAAATACCCTCAAGGACGGCATTGATTATTTCCCCTGCAGCTTTTTGGCTAACTCCTGCCTTCTCTGAAACAAACATCGCTAAGTCGTCTTTTTTCATTTTTTTCCTCCTTGGCCCAACCTGTCAATATTACTATAAAGTTCAGTTTCATCCGCATCATCGATCCAATATTTCGCCATGGTCTTGTCCTTTTTTCGAGATGGATAACCGTACCTGTCACAGGTTTTTCGAAGCGAATACAAGTGTTCTGGTTTTTAATGTCTAAGGCCCGCCTACCAAGAACGCCTCCCTCCATCCCCGCGTCCACCACCTTGTCCCTTTCCGCTCCGCCTTCCACCTCCTGGGCCTCTTCCACCTTGACGACCACCGCTGGAACGAGGGCGGGCCTCGTTAACGTTAAGCTTTCGTCCTTTCAAGTCTTTGTCCTTCAGACTGTTTATAGCGGATTCTCCGTCTCCTTTTTTGGGCATCTCCACAAACCCGAACCCTTTTGATTGGCCACTGTATTTGTCTGTAATGATTTTTACAGATGTGACTTCTCCGAATGCTTCAAAAGTCTCCCGCAAATCCTGTTCGGTGACATCAAATGACAAATTGCCTACGTAAATATTCATGGGAATCCTCCTCTAACAGAACTAACGCTTATTCATCATCGCCTAGATCGTCCCACTGCTCTGGCAGGGGCTGAGGCCCAGGCCGTATCCCTGCAATATCCGGATCTTCATCACTATTTTTTACCCTTACTTTGCCCCTGCGTTCTTTAGCCTCTATACGTCTAGCCTCTTTGGCTTTTCGTTTGTCCAAAAGCTTGATTTCCTTGAGACGTTTCCGAGGCGTGGGGCCTGACTTTTTTGCCATCTGCAACCTCCCACGGTTTTAGTTCTATGTTTGTTGTCTCTGTTGCCCCGGGACGAAAGACAAGATTCTCGTCTTTCAACGCACCTGTCTAACCGTAGTTCTTTGCCAAAAATGAAAAAGACACTTCGCCTAAGGTTGACGAAGTGCCCATGAAGATCAAACAGTTTCCAGCTAGAGCCTAACGACGTTTTTTGCTGCAGCGCCTTTAGCGCCCTGCTCTACTTCAAAGCTCACCGAGTCGCCTTCATCAAGTGTCTTGAATCCAGACCCGCTGATGGCGGAGTGATGAACAAACACATCCGTATCTCCATCCCGCTCAATGAAACCAAATCCTTTGTCGTTACTGAACCACTTAACGATTCCTTCTTCCATAGCGATTATCCTCCTTTCTTCTGCTTTCGTACAGTTTCAGGAGTTAAATCTGGAAAAGGCCGAAAGATCACATCGGTAGGGCACATGATGGGATTAAAGCGGGTTCCAAAAATAGGGGTCCTGATTTCTATACTCGATCCCGTTCCTTCACAAGACGAAGGGTCAACAGGAAGGCGGTACTTGAACCAATATTTTAAATAATAGTGCGCCCACCGTGGTTTGTCAATGTAAAAACCACGGCAAGCTGTATTGCCCAGAAACCGACCAAAGATGCGGCACCAGATCGATCGATGGATATTATCCTGCACTTTCCCCAGATATGTCTTTAAGGAACCTGTTTGGAAAGCTGTCACAAGTTCAATTCAAGATCCCTTTCCATTAATGGGTCGCTCGTCGAGACCCCAGGTAAAGATATCATCTAAGAGCAAGTAAAATCCTGCCAGTTAAAACGTTTTGCTCCACCCGGCGCTGGCAAAGGCGAACCGGTCCTTGAATCTGTTGTAGCACACAGAGGCCGCCTCCTGTCCGGTGCAGTGAGAGACGGCAATGAGGTCCACTTTGTAGTCGTCAAAGGCATCCATGGACCTTTCCAACTGCTGACCAGGGCCGGTCATAAAGCCCAGGTGTGTGCCTCCGATCAGGGCGTGGAACTTCTTGTGTCCGGTCTTGGCCGAAAAATGGTTCATGACGTTCACCACCCCTGCATGGGCGCATCCAAGGAGAATAACCGGTCCCTGATCCGTTTCGATCAAAAGACTGATGTCATCCAGCAGTGGGTCGTCAGTGATCTTACCGTCATGCTCGACCTTGAGCCTGGTGTCCGGATGTTCAAAATCGGTCTCTCTGGGCACTTCCCCCGAAAAGAAGATCCCCGGCGCGATTTCGGCAAATTTGCGTATCAACTTGAAGCGGGCTTGTAGCGTCCCCTCCAGATAGTCTTGAGAGTACTTGATGCCGATGAAAATGCTTCGCTTGCCACCGGGAGTATCCAGTTCAGCATACTTTTTTGCAAAAATGTCCGGATGGGCGATGACCTCCATTCCACGAGAGGGATGGAGCACAGCCGGCAGGCCTCCGGTATGATCATAATGGCCATGACTGAGGATAACCATCTTGATTTCCGCCAAATTGATTCGCAATACCTGTGCGTTATTGGCGAGCGTCATGCCTTGGCCGGTGTCAAAGAGGGTCTTTTGCCCGTCTTTTTCAATGAGGGCGGAAAAGCCGTGCTCTCCCATCAGCCCCATCGGCCCCCCTGCGGTGTTCTCGCATAAAACTGTGATTTTTGTCTGGCTCATACTTTCTCCTTTGCAAACTCTGAGTCACTTGAAATCAGGCAGGCCACTGTGCAGATGCCAGCGCTTTTTTGTTGCGTCATATTCCCATCGTTGTTCATCAATGAGGGTTTTTACTACCAGGTAATCTCCATGGAAGTACCTGATCTCCACGGTCAATTTCACCTTCAGGTTATCTGGCGACGAAGTGCTTTCAAGCAATTCATAAGAGGTCACTCTCATGTTTTTTAGATTGTTGAAATCCGGGTCTTGGTGTCCGGCTCCTTCCTTTCTTGTGAACTTGTTTGCCACCCGGTAATCGCCAAAGCGAAGGGCTTTTTCGTAAGCAAGCGATGTGTCGTCAAACAATTCCATGCGCTGCGATGCCTCGAAAGTAGCGCATCCGACCAGCAAGAGGACACAGAGGTAAAAAATGTATCTAGCCATGGACGCCTCCTTCATACAGGTTGTAGGTCTTTGACCGAGGTGTGCCTGTGATCCAGCCCTAAGTCCTGTTCCTGATTACCAGCCGGAGTACCCACGCATAAAGCACTGCATTGAGACTCAGGACAATAGCCCCCAGAACAATCTGCAAGCCTCGTGTGAGCGGAGAGGGATAAATCAAGGGAAGGATGTAATGCTCAACAAGCCC
>JADFWI010000400.1 GCA_015222985.1 Pseudomonadota bacterium
CCAGGACGAGACATTGTGCCGACTTCGCCAAAGTAGCCTTGGCTACGACGGCTGAATTGGATTTTCGAATTTCGGTCATTGGACATTGTTTGATATTTGTAATTTGATATTTGTAATTTCAATAATTCAATGAACTTCAAACAGAGCAAATCCCCTCTGGGGATAACCAAAGACGGGTCCTCCTGGCCTAGCTTTGTTGGCCTGGCCAGCTAGGGCTACGACGTGGCCAGAGCCGTCTTATCTTCTATGGAAATACGAATGCTATCCAGGATGCCGTTGATAAAGGCTGAAGAGTGCTCGGTTCCGAACTTCTTTCCAATGTCTATTGCTTCGTTGATGGAAGCCCTCGGCGGAATATCATCGCAGTAAAGCAGTTCGTAAACAGCCACCCTCATAATATTGCGATCCACATGGGGCATGCGACCGATTTTCCAATTATCGGAGAAACGTTCGATTAAGCGATCAATTTCGTATTGGTGCGCCTTGACACCCTCAACCAGTTGAAGAAAGAATGGCACCGCCGTCTTTGATACTTCAAAATGCTCGCAAAACAACTCGACAGTTCCGCTTGAGTTCTCGTCATTTGTGTCCATCTGAAAAAGAACCTGCATGGCAAGCTCTCTTGAGCGCCGCCGAGTCCCCATTGCCCATTACCGTCTGTTAACAGATTCCACCAGGTTGGCCATTTCCATGGCGGCTACGGCTGCGGTCCACCCTTTGTTTCCGGACTTTGAGCCGGCCCGCTCTATGGCCTGTTCCAGGGTGTCCGTGGTAATGACACCAAAGATGACCGGAATGCCTGATTCCAGTGAGACAAGGGCGATCCCCTTGGAGACTTCGGCAGAGATATACTCAAAATGAGGTGTGGAACCCCGGATCACTGCTCCAAGGCAGATAATGGCATCGTATTGCTTCTTTTGGGCCAGCTTTTTTGCCAGGAGAGGGATTTCAAAGGAACCAGGCACCTTGACGATGTCGATGTCTTCGTCTTTAGTCCCGTGACGAATCAGGGCGTCCAGGGCGCCGCCCAGGAGTCTGTCGCTGATGAAATCATTAAAGCGACCCACAATCACACCAAATTTTTTCCCCTCGCCAGTTATCTTGCCTTCATACACATTTGGCATAGTAGTTCCTCCATAGGGGCTTAGCGTTTGACATCGAGTTTCAAAAGATGCCCCATCTTCGATTTCTTGCAGCTCAGGTAACGTCGATTATATTTGTTGGGTTTCATCTCAATAGGTATTTGCTCCACCACGCAAAGACCATAACCTTCCAGCCCGACGATCTTTTTGGGGTTGTTCGTCACCAGGCGCATCTTGCTAACGCCCAGATCTACCAGTATTTGAGCGCCGATCCCATAATTTCTCAAGTCCGGCTTGAATCCGAGGAGTTCATTTGCCTCCACTGTATCATGCCCTTGATCTTGCAGGGCATAGGCCTTCATCTTGTTGAGCAGGCCAATCCCCCTTCCTTCCTGGCGTATGTATAGAACAATACCTGTTCCTTCTTCCTCTATCATCTTCATGGCAGCATGAAGCTGTTCCCCGCAATCACACCTCATGGAACCGAATACGTCACCTGTGAGGCATTCTGAGTGGACACGGACAAGGATTGGTTCGGCAGGATCGATTTCCCCTTTTACCAGCGCGATGTGCAGGAAATTGTCCACATCATTTTCGTAAACAACTGTCTTGAACTCACCGGCAATGGAAGTGGGGATAACAGTGGTGGTTACCGGACGGACAAAACGCTCGGTCCTGAGTCGATATTCGATCAGGTCTGCAATGGTGCAGATTCCGATGTTGTGCTCTTTGGAGAACTTTTCCAGGTCTGGCATTCGAGCCATGGTGCCGTCTTCATTCATGATCTCACAGATCACGCCTGCCGGTTTCAGGCATGCAAGCCTTGCCAGGTCGACAGACCCTTCTGTCTGTCCGCTTCGAACAATGACGCCTCCCTTTCGAGCACGAAGGGGGAATATGTGCCCGGGACGAACCAGATCGTGAGGCTTGGCGTCCTCTGCCACGGCAGTCAAGATGGTCGTGGCCCTATCCGCGGCGGAAATGCCCGTAGTCACACCACGGCTCGCCTCTATAGATACCGTAAAAGCAGTTTCGAACCGAGAGGTGTTGTCCTTCACCATAGCACGCAAGTCCAGGGCATCCGCCTTGTCCGGTGTCAGGGAGAGACAAACCAGACCCCTGCCGTGTCTGGCCATGAAATTAATGGCCTCTGGTGTTACCTTTTCAGCCGCCATGGTCAGGTCACCTTCATTTTCGCGCTCCTCGTCATCCACGAGAATGACCATTTTGCCCTGCTTCATGTCTTCAATGGCTTGTTCTATAGATATGAGTGACATGTCTCTCTCCTTACACGAATCCTGCTTTTGCAAGCATTGCTTCATCAATCGATGCCCTGCTTTGGGTCCCTTGGGCTTGCTGTGTGAATCGTTCCACGTATTTCCCGATCATATCGGTCTCAACATTTACCATGTCCCCCACTTCCTTGGATCCCAGAGTGGTCACAGCGGCTGTATGGGGGATAATGCTTACCTCAAAGTCCCGTCTGTTGCAAGCGTTCACGGTAAGGCTGATGCCGTCAAGGGCAACAGAGCCCTTTTTAATAATGTAACGGGAAAGATCTTCTGAAACGCTAAAGGCAAAAAGCATGGCATTGCCTGCTGGTCGTTTGGCCTTTACTCTTCCCGTGCCATCCACATGCCCTGTGACCAGGTGGCCGTCAAGGCGACCGCCAAGGCGCAAGGCCCGTTCCAGATTCACCCTGCTTCCGACCTTGACTTGGCCTAAGGTGGTTCTGGAAAGGGTCTCAGGGGCTACGTCAACCTTAAAGGCGCTTTTTTCAAGATGTACTACCGTGAGGCAGGCACCGCTGACGGAGATACTGTCACCAACACGGATACTGTCCAACGGCAAATCGCTGTGGATATCCATGCGGACCCCTCCGCCCGTGGGCGTGACCCCTTTGACCGTGCCAAGTCCTTCTATGATTCCCGTAAACACAGGCCTTACCTCTAGTTAGTGTCCATCCATAAATGGTCTTTTTGCCCAATCTTTGCGTTATGCTCAAAAAATAATCCTCGGAATATCACACATATGCCTGCGGTTATTTTTTTCGCATGCCTTGATCTTGAACAAA
>JADFWI010000060.1 GCA_015222985.1 Pseudomonadota bacterium
CTAAGATTTCCCACAAAAAGTTTTTTGCCTTGCATCCGAAACTTCCTCCATGCATTAAACCTCTGGTTGTCGATTTACTGAACACGTTGTTTTAAAGCTTTTCCTGCAGTAAATTTCACAGCCTTGATCGCTGTCATATTCCCCGGATAAGCTGTTCGCCACAGTGCAAACAATACTTGTTTCTTTCCCGTCGGCTTTTTGCGTGTTCCTCCTCAGTACACTTCCTGGCGGGGATGTTTTCATTTACCACCTGGCCACACATCGGGCAAAAACGCACCGGAGCGTCCGAGCGCTTGTGATTCAAGTTGGGGCAACTGGTTCTCTGGCTTATCATTCTTTCCTCCAATATCTACCGTCCCAAATGAAATACGACACCCCGTTCATATTAGTTGAGAACCCGTATGACTGAGGCCACAAAAAACAGGAGTAGGATGACACCTGTAATAGTCGCAATCATGAAACCCTCTTAATGTTTGTTCCGAATCTCGTAACAATTTGAGCTAATAACGACAATCTGGGACTAGGCGCTGGCAAAGCACCCAAGGTCTCATTCAAACGGTGTTAGAGCCCACAGCACCGAGATCTTCCACTTGGCTGGGGGGAGTCTATGAAAAAAATGCCAGGGTGTCAACGTGTCACGGCAAAAGGCTCTATTTCCTGGACGAATATATGCGGGACTTTCATGCCCTGCGAATAATCTGGTCGAGCACGGGTAATAATCACAACGAAATCACTATGTTAATGAAAACTCGTGACGAGGTCGATCCTTTGGGCGCAAGTTGACTAACCAGAGCCCTGAATGATAGCTTCGGGGGATTTTGGGGCCGGCGCACAAGAAATCAGTGGGGAAAAAACAAAAATGGAAACACATCACAGTAGTAATCTTACGGTCCTCGTCATGTCAATCTCCTTGGGTTAGATATCACCCTCTATTTGCCAGATACCGATCTGTCTGTTTCGATCCAGGTGCCATCAGACTGTCGACATCCTTTTTGAATTACATCTCTTGTCTTCTTTCCTTTTATCCAGAGTTCATGACGGACCTGCCGGCATTCCTGGCCATTTTCTTCATAAATTTTTTCCAGGGTTATTTTGCCTTCGTTCCCGGATTCGGGATTGTTCCAGTCTACGGTATGCCCTTCTCGCTCAGCTTCAAGAAGAGGTTTCAGGCTTTCTCGTATGATCGCCATGTCTTTCTCTGTAAAGTCTCGCCCGAATGATTTGTACACAGATGTGACTGCGTCTGCGGAGCCACGAACAAGATTGAAAGGCGCCGAAACAATCCCGCCGACCATACCGCTGACGGCACCTTTGCCGGCTTCTTTTCCCACGTCTTTTGCATTTGCGACGATGTTGTCAGCCCGGTCCATAATGCCGGGGAGTTCTTCCCGGACCCTTTTCACCTCTGCCAGGATATCCGGAATCAGTACTCTCATCTCACCACTCTCTGCTGATATTTTTTGAATGGCCTCGGCCGCCCTGTCGATCGTTTCAAGCCAGGTGGGCATATCTCTATGAATGGCCTCAACGTTTCTTACGATGGCCGGTATCTCATTTCTGGTCTCCCGGACCTCTACCAGGGCTTTTTGGATGGTGGCATTCATTTCTCTCACCTCTTGCAAGATGCCCGGGATGGTCTCGCGGGTTTTGCTGACTTCACCAAGGACGGGGTCGATTACTTTCGGCAGTTGCACGGTCGTGTTTTCCATCTGTCTGGTGATGGGTTCCACATCTTTTAAAATGCCGGGAAGCGCTTCCCGTGTTGCCTCCACCTCCTTGACAAGCTCCCGAATGACTTCCCTGGCCTTGGCCACTTCTTCAACGATGGGGGGGATGAGTTTGGCCACATCCGCCACTTCTGCGATGGGAGGGGCGAGCTTGTCTGCGGTTTCTCCTGTCAGCTGTAGTATGCCGGGGAGATCTTTTCTCCAACTCTGTGCCTCATAGGTAAAATATACAATGGCCAGAGCCAGGCACACGATGCTAAAGGCAAGAAGAATTAAGCCTGTGGATTTGACTTTTTCTAACATATCGAATCCTTTTTCCATAGAAATTAGAAGTCAGAATACATCAGAATACAGAAGACAAAGCGGGCTATTTCCACCCAATCACATCATATCCCTTTTCCCGTAGACACCTTTCAACAAAACCGCGGTATATGACGTCGGGGTCGCCGGATGTCATGGCGCCATGGGCCAACGTACCTGCGCCAGCGGCGGCCGCACCTGCCGCTGCATGTTTTCCCGCATTTCCAAAAAAAGCACCCCAAGCAGCGCCGGAAGCCGCGCCTATAACTGCCGCGCCAGCGGTTCGCTTTGCGACCTCTTTTCCCTTGTCGGTGCCGACGCCGCTTTCATCGGCCATGCGAAGGCACGCATCGATGTCTGCCTGGGCCGTTACTTCTCCTGCCTCCTTCAACTGATTATTCGGGTATAAAACGGGGCGCTTGGCCGCACATCCCACCATGAGGAAGAAAAGAACCAGCGTGATGCTCAGGAACCTGGCAGAAGTCATGTGATTTCCCTTTCCCAAACCCTGTCAACCCAGGCGCCGTTTCTAAACCATTTGTCTTTTAAAACCTCCATATTGCCGCTACCTTCCAGGATATCGAGAAAGTTCTCAACCCAGTTCATAAAATGGGCATCGTTGGGAGGCAGGGCAATCCCGTAGGGCTCATAGGTTAAGGTCGTATGAATGGATATAAAGCCGGCATC
>JADFWI010000401.1 GCA_015222985.1 Pseudomonadota bacterium
CCAAAGCACAAATTTTAGAAACAAAAGCATATCTCTATGAAATTTCAGATAGATACCGAGATAACGGCTGAAACGTTTTGGTCATTTTGTATTCGAATTTTGAACATTGTTTCGAATTTCGATATTCGAATTTGCGGCTGATGCCTTGAGAGCAGCACGCATTTTAGGGACCTGGAACTCCTTCTAATTGCAGGAAAGTCGATCGACTTTGACGATGCCATGTTGAAACTTGAGGAATGGAGAATTATCAGACATGTCTCGGGGTCTAGTCCTGTCCTGCCGGGACTTCCGTCTTGGGCACCGAGAGGTCGTTCTTGCCCTCAAGGGGCCTGACATTTCCGTTCAACTTGCCGCCGGCTTCCAAGCTTAAACTCTTACAAATGATATTTCCACCAAAATTACCCGTCTGCAAAATCCTCAGGCTCTCATAGGCGGTGACATCACCTTTGAAGTCACCAGCGATAATCATCTCGCGAACTTTCGCATGGGCAACAACCCGGCTTCCTTCAACAGTAACCACTGCGTTTCCGATGAGAGTTCCTTCCAATACGCCGGCTATGACCAGCTTTCCTTCCGCGTTTAAGGTCCCTTCTACTTTGAGACCTTTGTCGATGATAGAAAGGCCTCCGGACTTATCCGCCATGACGCACCCCTCTTTCCAAATCGAGCAGGATTGAGCCGATGACCATGCTCTCTCTTTGAACTACAATCTTGCATCTGTTACGATCATTTGCGACTTCTCCTGAATCAATCTTTGAGGGAAAAGCCGAGCCGTCAGAAAAAAGACGAACCTTCCTATGGATCCCCTTCAAAAAGGCTTGAACGCCGGCATTTTCAGCAATATTGGTCTTGATGTCAAGGATGTTGATTGTGTCTTGCGGATCAATGGAAAGAGTGTCTCCCGCAAAGAGACACTGCTTGACACCCTGGTTTATCTGGAGAACGACATAGTCAAGCTTCGGTTCTGTTAACTCCACGAACAATCGCCCCAACACTGTCTCGTCGTGGGTTACTACCACCTGATATTTTTCCCCTTTGCCATCGAGTGAATACCACTTCCAAAGATCCCGATCAGTGTGGATGACGCAGCCCCGATCCTCCCCTGTATTGTTCTGCCTGTCTCCCACATATCCCTTAAAATTCACTGTGATCTCGGAAGGATCTGCCAGGTTGGTAGTGACATCCACCAACTCGAGTCTGTCTCCTTTTACTAATGCCACACTGGCATGATTCATAAAAAGGTGCTCTTGACTGTTGATCCTTGTCTTAAAAAACATAACTTCAGGCAGCGCAGAAACCGTATAGGCTGGCCTCTGGCCTGGATCAAGAACGATGTTGATCATGCCGCACGGGTGATGATCTTTCCGGACTATGACCTGGGTTGGACGCTCAATTCGAATCGGCTTTCCAATATCATTGAATGTTCCATGATCCAGAACGTCCGCGGTTAAGCCACGTTTGTAGTTCGCCTCGACGTTAGAGATGCTTACGACGTCACCTTGCCTTACGCGCAGCGTATGCCCGTTTGGAATGGCAAAGGGTATGTTACTGTTTACTGCCATCACTATGTATCGCATGACCGGAGGATCCAGATAGATGCCAGGGGCTTCCGGCACAACGCCTAGAAGCTCCATAAAGGCGTTGATGGCAAGATTGTGGTGGCGCACTTTCGTCTCCAGAGACAGAGACTTGCTGCTCTCAATGCCAAACGCAGGGATACCGCACTGAAACAGGGCATAGTAGGTTGCGGATTTTCGCTGCTCCGCGTGAATGGTGTCGGGATCTTGTGTACGATGGTTGTTGAAACGGAACAGATGGCCCGGCTCCTTTATGTGGGTATTCATTTTCTCTATGACGCGCCCTGCCATATCGCCCAACCGCAGGACTTCTCCGGTTTCGGGCACTGTGTACGTATTGCAGTCGGCAATAATCGATTGCCCATAACGTTTGGGGTTCCTCATGGGGCTTTCCCAACGATCGGAGTAAAAACCCGAACCATCATGGAGATTCAGCAGGCAGTCGCTTTCTGAAATGAGCCGTTTCAGGATAGAGACGATTTTGGTCTCATAGTTCTCTTTGGAACTCTGGGCAAACTTCCGGTTCATGTCTTCATTGATCTGGCGGCGGTTTAGGACAATGGAATAAAAATTTGCCCTTGGCACGACGATCAGATTCCCTCTGGCCAGCGCCATATCCGCATAGAGGTCGGCAGACAGGAATCCTCCGGGTTCGTTTCCTTGAATACCGCCTATAAGAAGCAGGGTCTTGCCAGGCTCCTTGCCGTATATCCTGTAAACATGAAGTTCGTGATCACTGCCCTGAAAAAAAACCTCATGGGTTCGTTTGGCCCAACCCATGGGAGGCATCAAACAAAGGGCAGCGATAAGCAACAGTAAAATTCCCGCCCATTTCTTGTTCGAATCTGCAAATGCAAGGACTTTGATCATGAATGTATTGGCCTTCCCTTTGTCATTCTCGCAGTATTTCGGGCACCTCATAAACCTTCTCTAACAGCAGACTCCCCGTTTCTGTAAACACGTAAATAGTGGCGGTCTCGAATCGTTCAACGTACTGTATCTGAGG
>JADFWI010000402.1 GCA_015222985.1 Pseudomonadota bacterium
ATGTTTCATGAAGATAACAGCACGTCAACGTCATGGCAAGTCTTAACATAATGTTTTACAATGAGAATTGCCTCGTTCCTAAAATCCCCCCTTGCCACCCTTTCCCAAAGGGGGATTTTCATGCTCGTCAGAAATACGACTTTGACGTTGCCGTGACGCAAACTCGGCAAGGTGTTGCAAGGACGACGCGGTTTCTGTTATAAGGCCCCAAAGGCATGTCCCTCTGTCAGGGCCTATCGATGCACAAAGCAATTAGAGGAGATGAAGGAGATGAAAAATTATCGAAAAGAGCTTTGGTTCAACGTGCCAACAAGACGAGCCTTTGTCAACATCACCCCGCAGGTTGAGGAATGCCTCAGAGAAAGTGGCATCAGAGAGGGCCTTGTGCTAGTAAACGCCATGCACATAACGGCTTCCGTGTTCATAAACGATGACGAATCCGGACTACACCACGACTATGATGTGTGGTTGGAGAAATTAGCCCCCCATGAGCCTGTCTCACAGTACAGGCATAATGTGGGTGAAGACAATGCAGACGCCCACATGAAAAGACAGATCATGGGCCGGGAGGTTGTCGTAGCGGTCACAGACGGAGAACTGGACTTCGGGACCTGGGAACAGATTTTCTATGGCGAGTTTGATGGTCGAAGGAAAAAGAGGGCGCTGGTCAAGATTATCGGGGAGTAAAGAGTGTCTCAATAACAGGAGGTAATCACATGGAAATCTATCTCATGCAACACGGCCCTGCCCTGCCAAAGGACCGGGACCCAGAGGAAGGGCTAAACCCTGAGGGGGAAGCAAGGATTCATGCCAGTGGCCAGGCCCTCAAAAAGATGGGCGTGGCCTTTGATGCGATTTTTTCAAGTCCCAAAAAGCGCTCCAAGCAGACAGCAGCCATTGTGGCACAAGAAGTGGGATTTCCTTTGGAAAAAATCATCGAAACACCAAAGGTTAAGGCCATGACACCGCCTGAAGAGACGATTCAGGCATTGTCCGGGCTTTCAGGTGCGAAGCGTGTGCTCATTGCAGGACACCTCCCATCGGTGGCTGAGGTGGCATCCTTCTTGCTCACACAGGGCACTAAGGCAGCAGTGCAGTTTGAGATGGGTGGGTGCTGCCGAATTGACGTTGACGAACTGCCCACACACTCGGGCCGCCTTCGGTGGTACTTGATCCCTGATCAGCTCAAACTGATCGCCACTAGCGTGGAGGTTTAGCTGTGTCTCTAAACGAAAGCCCTGATTGCAAGATAGAAAAGATCATTAGCGCTGATGACTCTGAGGTTCTTGCGCTGATTTCGGCAGACCTTGATGAGGAACAGATGCAGTATTTCTTGCGCAACCAGGACTGCCTCACGACTGACCTGCACAGCACAAAGGCCAGGCTGGGCATTAACCAGGAACAACTGGGCCAATTTGAACTGAATGGGGAAAAAATCTCCTATGAAGCCAGGTTATGGTTCTACATACCTGAATATTCCGCAGGCCTTACCATTGACCAGTTGATGACACCTGGACTTGAGGTGGGCAAAATCTATTTGAGAAACCCTGAACTCAAGTATTCTGCAGAGGAACTCATTAACCTGATCTCAAACCGCACCATCATTGTGCCCAAGGGAACCAAAGTGCTGGAGGGGGGCATTCTGGCTGTACCTGTGATGCCATTTGTCCATCTTCCCAATCCCAGGGTCTTGACACCCCATTATCTAAAAGCTGCCGTGCTGAAAAGGATTCCCCGTGAAGATCTCTATTTTGTCCAGCCTGAGCAGAAGGTGGACCAGGTGATCGTCCCTGCCGGAAGCGGGGTCATATCCCACACGAGCCTTTTTACACAACAAAACGAGATTTACATTCTGGACCCCGAGCACACGGATGCCAGGGTAGGTAGCAAACACACTAATGGCATAATATATCTGGAGCTTATTGGGGGAGCAGAAAACATCGTCAAAGAAACGGTGCACTTCGAAGTCTACAAACCAGCCGTGGCACAACACGCGGTAAAAGAGAGGTTCTATATTGACCTGAAGTCCTCATTCTTGGAAAGACTTTACGAGGAGCGGTCAGTGGATGAAAACACCGTTGCGGCCATCAGTGAGGCTGGAGGAGAAAAATTTATTGAACTGAACAATAAATGCGAACAACTGTTGCGGGAACTGCATCCGAATACGTCTCTCGTGCTGTGGGATTTCCCCAGCCGACTCCGTGCGTCTTATTTCATTGTAGCCGCTGATCTGGGACTCATCAAGGATCTGACCTTCAGGAAGGCACCTGAAGAGGAGTACTTTTTCAGATCCGAAGACCTCGTCTTTATGAATACCTTACAGGATATGGGCGTCGATATCTACTGGAAAAACCCCTTGCAGGGGGATCTCGTCCTGTATAAGCACTTCTTTATGAGGTCTTCCGTGATACCGTCTTTCAATGAGGCCTTTAGCTCAAGAAAGCTGGCGGCGATTTATGGAACAGCAGGGGATATAGATGCTGAGACCCGGAAAGAAGTTGTGGACAGCATAAAGTCCTTCAAGGATTTCCACGGCGGCATTTGCGGCATCCTCACAGGAGGTAATACGGGCAGCGTTATGTCATTTGTCTCCGAAACCACAGCTTCTCTTGGCATGCTCTCCGGGGCCGTGTACTGGAAAATCCCAGGCGTAGACATCGATCCCCACGTGGATTTTGCGGCGTATCTGGCCAGAAATGACTTGCTGGAAAGACAGGAGATTCTATCTGAAACCACAGAGGCAGATATCTATTTCAAAGGCGGCGTAGGCACAAACCTTGAAAATGCTATCACTTTTGTGAAGAAAAAACTCGGTATCGGACATTACAAGCCCCAAATATTTGTTGGAGAGTTTTATGAGCCCCTGCGCGACTGGCTAAACCACCTGGCATCTGAAGGGATGGCGGATCCCAAGGTCTTTGAGAGTTGCTATTTTGTCGAGCATGGAGCTGAGATCTTCGACACCCTGTGCCGACACTTCGGCTCAGAAGACAAGATGATTCACGAGGTCACCGTGAGTGAAACCAGCGAATAGCGTTGTGATGCCGTGATTACAAAAAAGCACATAAGGCAATATTTGGACAGGTTGTCTTCGGATGGTCCCACCAGGCAAGATGGGCTGTCCGATCATTTCTGGCAGCAACTGCATGAATATGTCGTAAAGCATTATAAGCGCCTTGACAAAGGGGCCCGTGCATACGCTGATGAGATGTTTGATCAACTTGATGCCAGCGTGAGACAGAGAATTGATTCCCTCCCTGAAGGTCAGGAGAGAAAGCTGTTGAGCCGCAAGCTTTCCGTAGTTCGGGGGGAACGCTCTCCACTGCCAGTGCTCTATCTGGATACGCCTGTCATTGAAGATCTCATCAGATACGGGCTGGGGCAGCCACCATTGAACTCGACGGCAGAAAACTCAAAGGCCTTGTACGAAGAGATCTTGGCCCTCGTCAAGGACAGAAAGCTCGTATGCCCCGAAGACACCTTCCATCGCGAAGCTCTCCAGATGGGAGGTCGTCAAGCCAGAGAAGGTCTCAATGTCATAAGAAGGCTCTCACAAGGCCTCTCATTCAAACACAGCCAGACCATTGAGGACTTTCAGATCTTCAGGGCGCTTCGTGGCTTCATCAACGCAAACGGCCATCTGAACCACCGGAAGTTCTGGAAAGACGCTTTTCAGGAACAAACGGTCCGCGCAATTATGAAGAAACGCTCGTCCATTGAGTTTGGAAGTGTTTTGGCCCTTTGCGACAAGCCTGGCGCAGAAGAGAGGCCTGCCTCCCTGTCCACACGGCTCAGAATCAGATACGACGAAACCGCACTCAAGCATGAGCAGCAATTGCAACAGCGATCCACACGGCACTTGAGGGATCTGGCCAGACTGGGCATGAAGTACCAGACGATGGTGGCGGACGCACAAGAGCGACATTTGAACGGTTTCTGGGCAGGACAGAAGGTTGATCTGGCCATTGGCTTGTGGAACCACTATGGCGGAAAGCCGGAAGGCCTGGAAGGGCTGATACCCTTTTACGAATCCGAACACTTCAGAGATGTCCCGGCTATCAGGATTAAACGGGACTTGTGGAATGCTGTTGCAGTAAGTCATGAAAACCGCATGCAGAGAGTGACCGGTCCACAGGACGTAACCGTGTTATCCTCTGTTCTTCCTTACACGGATCTCGTCATCTTGGGTCCTAATATGACGGATGTGGCCGAGAACAAACTGGGTCTGGGTGCCAGGTTCGACACTGAAATCTACGGCATGGATGAGCCGGATAGGATCATGGCTGCCCTCAGGGAGGTCGCTCGGGCCGATTAACAAAAATGCGGGCCCAGAGGACTCGGCTTTCCATGTGTAACCGTTCACAGGTTACATTCATGCCGTACGGAATTGTTTTGAAATGTTAGGAGAGTAAACACACAATGCCCCTAAGAAAAATTATCACCTACCCTGATACGGTTCTTCGTGAGCGGGCCGAGCCTGTCACGAATATCGACGGAAAGGTCCAACAGCTCATTGATGACATGGCCGACACCATGTACCATGCGCCTGGCATTGGCCTGGCAAGCAACCAGGTGGGAGAACCATGCCGCGTCATCATCTTCGATATCTCACCCAAGAACGAACCCCATGACCTTGTGGTTCTAATCAACCCGGAAATCGTCGAGGCAGATGGCGCTGTGGTAAGCGAAGAAGGATGCCTCAGTGTTCTTGACTATTCAGCCGAAATCAAGCGCACGGCGTGCGTCACCGTGAAGGGCCTTGACAGGGAGGGGAACACGATCACTCTCAGAAAGGAAGGCCTTCCGGCCATTGTACTCCAACATGAGATTGATCATCTGAACGGCACTCTCTTTATTGATCATATAAGCAAGCTCAAGCGGGAGCTTTACAAGAGGAGGTTGAAAAAAATATTGAAGAAAAAAGAATCGTCTGTTCAAAGACTCTAATCCCGGTGGTGTGCCGTCGGCGACAGAGTGAAGGTGTCTCCTTCTTGCTTGACACACAGCCCAAACATGTGGATAGTGGTCGTAAGAGGCCTGCCGAAGAAAAAATCCATTATGCTCGGATCCAGATTGAGCTTCTTTGTCAAGAAAGGCCGCACATAGTTATCATATTGCAAGAGTTCAAGAATTACTTCCACTGCTTTTTGGGGATCCGGTCCCTCCAACCCCTTAACGGCTGAGTCCAGAATCTCATACGCGCATCGTCTTTCGTGGGCATCCATCACCTTAAGGATGCCGTCGTCCGGCTTCACGAGATCCTTTCTTTGAAGATACGGCCTAGTCATGACCTCCTTGAATTCCCGCAAATCCCAGCATTTCAAGGCCCGGCACTCAACTGGCCTGTTTTCATAAATCCCGCAGGCCGTTTTCTCGTCCTCATAAAACATACATGTCCAGGCTTCACCCTGCCCCTTGATCTTGATGATCTCCTGTTCAAGGACCATGAAAACCTCATCAATGTTCCGGACGAGCTCCCCTTTTCTCAGAGTATAAACATGGGTCCTTTCCAAGATACCTTTGGCAAATAGTGTGGCGTCTTCCTCGTGTAGGGCGGGGCCTCCTTTCATACAACAGGTCCCGCAGCGAATGCACTGGGTCTGAGATACCGTTCTGATTTCTGGCATCATATTATCGGCTCTGAGCATCCTGCTATCGTCGCGATATCCAAATTGAAGAACCCTGTCATCAAAGATGACAGGGTTCTTGAGTTGTTTCTAGACTTGCCGGGCTCATATCCCCGTCAACACATTTCAGACCTGGCCCCAACTTCTGTGGGTGCAAACCTTAAACTTAAGCCCGAAGGCCCAGGGACAGCCTTAACCTAGGTGGTTTCAACGTTCACTGCCTGCGGACCCTTTTGGCCGTCCTCGACTTCAAATCGAACCCGTTGGCCTTCATATAGCGACTTGAAACCACTGCCAAGAATGGAGCTATAGTGAACAAAGACGTCCTGGCCTTCATCCATGCTAATGAAACCATAGCCCTTTTTCTCGTTAAACCACTTTACGGTGCCTTCTGCCATGACCATATCCCTCCTTTCACAATATTATTTAGCCGGGATATGGATCTGACGAAAAAAAAAGCCAACAAGACCTGTGGACCTTGTTGGCATCTTATTCTACTTCGCAAAATTCCTATCCCAATCTGACACTTCGCCTGACCCGAAGGTGCCTGGCGACAAAACCATACAACTAACAACCATTAATACTTTTTTATATCACACTATGAAACAATATGTCAACAAAATCTTCTTTTCAAAGGAAATAGTTCCTGACAGCCCCAGAATGCTTGCTAAAAAAAAGAGGCCTCCCCGCATGGCAAAGCCTCTTTTTTTCGAACGTTCGAATTGTGTTGCAGGATCAGAACCTCTTCCTTAGACGCAGCCGGTCGGCTTGGGAAGACCCGCCATCTTACATGCGCCTTTGCCAGGTCCAGAAGGAAACAGTTCGTAGATGTGTTTCAGTTTGTAACCAGTCACCTTGGAGAAGACCCGAACCATAGGAGCAATCCCGTTTTTCTTGTAATATTCCTGCAAAAAGGTCACGCACTTCCAGTGCTCATCGTTCAGTTCTTCAATCCCCTCTGTCGATTTCACGTATTGAACCCATTCCGGGCACCAATTACCGAAATCATCAATAAAACCATCCTCATCCACATTAAAGTTTTTTCCTGCAAATTCAATTTCCGGCATGCCAACGCCCTCCTTTTCTCTAATTAATATCTCTACTGTTAACCAGTTAATCCCTGTTGATATCTAGCCCATGGTCCTTATATGAAAAAACGATGTTTGTCAACATGAAAAAAGAAAAAATTGATAGATCGCTGCTGTGCCACCACTCCACGCACTTCTTAGCTGGTTTCCATCCAGAAATGGCCCTTTTCTCTACGAGCCGGAGACCGCAATCTCAGCGTCAATCTGCGGGATCGCTTGTGCGGCGTACCAATGTACGCCTCCGCGCAATCCCTTGATTTCCTTGACCTTGCGAATCCCGCCTCAGGCGGACTGAATTGGAAACTGACGCCAGTGCCCAGTGTCTTAAGATCCGTTTATGGATGGACACTAGCTGGAACTTCCCCTTTCACTGGACAGCCTTTTGGCCTCCTCTCATTGTGAAGTGATCGTGACTTCGTCGCGTCCCGCCTTCTCTTTCAGATACACATTGACCATGGTGTCATG
>JADFWI010000403.1 GCA_015222985.1 Pseudomonadota bacterium
AAGGATCTGCAGGCTTTGACCAAGGAATTCGACGTACTTACAAGCAAAACAAAAGAACTGAAAAATAGACTGAAGAAACGGGCCGTTGACCAATTTGAAAAGGCTCAAGCTGCCGTAACACCACAAGCGGCAGCCCGGCAGACAGCCAAGGCGCTCAAGAGTCTCACAAAGACAATGGAAAGGATCATTAAGGCAGCCGAGAAATTTGAAAAGGGCCAAGCTGCCAGGAAACCGAAAGCTAAGACCAGGGCTGGGGCAAAAACAACGGCCAAGGCTTCCGCAAAGAAGAAAGCCTCTGCGTCAACTGCCACTGACGAAGTAATCAAGATTGTCAAGGGGTCAAAAAATGGGGTTGACGTCCCCGCATTAGTGAAAAAAACGGGGTTTGACGAAAAAAAAGTCAGAAACATTGTTTCCAAGGCCTTTAAACAGGGCAAGATCAAAAGAGCCGGCAGGGGCATTTATGTAGGGGCGTAGCCATAACTCCCCTTTCATTCCGCTTTCAGTCTTCACGTATTATCCAGGTCCAGTATGATGTCCGAACTCGACCACTGGAAGAGAAGCATTGCGACTCTTTCATCATAACAGCCCCCCATACGGAAAATTAAAAGGGATTCTGGTGGGGCGCTGATGCTCGCCGTCAGAACTTTGACAAACCGGGAGTCCTGAAGCGGGTTTGCCTCTCATTTCACGTCTTCTCACCACGACCAAACAATCACAACTAGTGACTATTATGGACGAATTTCGCTCGCAGTCAATCATGGCATGATTCCTGCTTGATGATTGGCGGAGAATAGGCAGCTGACCCAAATGCCAAAGAAAGTGCAGCGAGGTTATCAAAATGGACAAAGACGAGTATCAGGATTCAGAGTTCAACATGCGGGCGGTATTCTATTATCAAAGCAAGAATCGCTCGGAAGACCCCAAGCATGAACAAGGAAAGGAAGAGTCGAACAGCGTTCAAAGACTCGTAGACAACGTAAGATGGCATCAGAAACCCCTGAGCATACGAACAACGGCCCAGGCAGGATAAAACTCTAATCGACCTTCTACGAAATCGTCAATTGCATTCCCTAAATCAAAGACCTATGCCGTCAATCGTTGCTCCACACTCAGGGCACCTGCCATCTACAACAACATTTCTGGAAATTCGATAGCCCCACCGCTCAATCAACAGCTTGCCGCACCCGTAACAGATTGTATTTTCCCCTTCGTCTCCGGGAATATTTCCGCTGTACACGTACCGCAACCCTGCATCAAGGCCGATCTGCCGTGCCTCGTGAATACTCTCTGCCGGTGTGGGAGGGCGATCCGTGAGCTTGTATGTGGGATGAAATCTGCTGATGTGCCATGGCGTCTCAGGGCCAAGGGAGTCTGAAATAAAAGAGGCCAGATGCTCCAGTTCTTCTCTGTCGTCATTTAGACCAGGAATAAGAAGAGTAGTGACCTCCAAAAAGATCCCGAGCGACTTCATCAGTACGAGTGTCTCCATCACGTGCTTTCGCTTAGCGCTGCACAGTTCTTTGTAGAAGTCATCGTTAAAGGCCTTCAGATCAACATTTGCCGCATCAAGGAAGGGCTTAATCATGTGAACGGCCTCGGAGGTCATGTAGCCGTTCGTAACAAACACATTGAGAATACCGTTTTCGTGGGCGAGCCTGGCCGTATCATGTGCCAGTTCGAAAAACACCGTCGGCTCAGTGTAAGTATAAGCAATGCTACGACAGCCTGCTCGCACTGCCGCAGCCACTATCTCCTCTGGAGTGTATGGATCGCCGATAATCATCCCTTGCCGGTCTGCCGGAAGCTGGGCAATATCGGCATTCTGGCAAAAGCGGCATCTGAAATTGCATCCAACAGTGGCAACTGAATAGGAAAGAGTGCCGGGCAGTACGTGATAGAGGGGCTTCTTTTCAATGGGATCAACGTGCTGTGCTATGACCTTTCCGTAGACAAGAGTTTTCAACATCCCTTTCTCGTTTTCACGAACCCCGCAGATTCCCCTTTCGCCTTCCTTGATAATGCAACGGTGGTTACACAGATCGCATCGAACTTTGCCGTCCTTCAATCGTTCATATAGATACGCTTCCATGGCCCTACCCTCCTTTTCGAGACTGCGTCCGGGTAGGCATCACCTCGGAAACAGCGCCTCTTGGCGGGCGAACATAATCTATCGGCATATTCTGCGTTCGATAGCGCGGCACCAATGTCACTGCCATACCAATAAAGCTTCCAAAAGGGCTCTTTTGAATCAACGAAGACCGCTCAATATGTATGGTGTATTTTCTCAAGCTAGCCGGCAATTGGTGAACTGTTCCGCGCTTCATTGGTATTTTTCCCAGAACCTGCCGCACATTTCGCGTAAGCCCACACACACTGAAAAATTTGGCTCGATTATATATGCTCTCCGAAAAAATGCCCTTTACCCTCCGTTCTATACCCTTAATAGAGTAACGGTTTAAAACACCCAAGAAAATGCGATCCTTTGCCACACGACATGCCTCCTCGATGGCCTTTTGAGTATCAGCTACGAACTCAAGAGTAGTGATCAAGGTTGCAATATTGAAAGCATTGTCTTCAAAAGGAAGATCCTCGGCAACCCCATGATGCAGCTCTGCACGAGCCCCAAGCCTCCTCCTTGCAACCGCAAGCATGTGAGTGGAAGCGTCCAGGCCTGTCACGTCCAGCCCCATCTCCGAAAACATAAGCAGATGTCTCCCCGTGCCGCACCCAATATCGAGAACCCGTTCTCCGCGTACAGGCTCAAGGAGCCTCAGGAAAAGCTGATCTTCGAGATCAACAATAAACCTGTTCTTTGGATCACGATACCAGTAGTCGTACTGGCGAGCGGCATTTAAGTCGAAAACATATCCCATGGACGGATGTTACCCCAAGCTGGACAAGCCAGAACCAAGAAAGCGATTTAACTTTTTCAATTAGTGCCTGAACGTAAAGCTATATTCAGACCAATTACATCTACATCGAAACAAGCCTCTTAATCAAGAAATTTCCTGTACTCTCGAGTTTTCAGATACTCAGGTGGCTTTCGGAGGATTTCAGTTGATTTCGAAACTCGCTTCGACTATAGTCCTTGCGGTTTGGTCGGAGACCTTTTTTCAAAGGTCTTGCCCCTTGATAGTCGCAAGTTGTTCGCAAAGCTCAAAAGATTCTCGGCACGATCCTAAGAGCCTGCCCCGTTATCCAGGCAAAGGGAATTCGTGTCAATCGCTTCAACAGGAGGTTCACATGGCAGGTATTAACAAGGTTATCCTGATCGGTCGCCTGGGCAAAGATCCGGAGGTCCGTTATACAGCAGACGGCACGGCTGTTGCCAATTTCAGCATTGCCACTTCTGACGAATGGAAAGATAAAGGAACGGGTGAAAAAAAAGAGCGCACTGAGTGGCACCGCATTGTGGCCTGGCGTAGGCTGGGTGAGATATGCGGGGAATACCTTTCCAAGGGCAGACAGGTCTATGTTGAGGGGAGTCTTCAGACAAGGGAATGGGAAGATCAGGATGGTAAGAAGCGCTGGACTACGGAAATTGTAGCCCGTAACATGCAGATGCTTGGAACGCGTGACCAGGTGGAATCGTTTTCAGAACAAGCTCCAGGACCTGTCCGTCCGGCTGGCGGGCCTGAACCAACAGCTGTCGACTCCGCCAGAGTAGCCCTGGCTACGTCGGCCGGGAAGGAACCCACCGAAACCGATATCCCTTTTTAACCGAAAACTGAAAGTCTTGAGCTTGTCGAAAGACAGTTTTTCCCACCTGAGGCGGGCGGGGGTGCCGACTTCGCCGAAGTAGCCGCAGGCTACGACGGCTGAATCGGAGTGTGAGGCCGTATTCATAGAAAACAGGCGTCGCTTTATGCCTTGTTTTCCTCTTCTGTCTTGTCTGCCTC
>JADFWI010000404.1 GCA_015222985.1 Pseudomonadota bacterium
CAGCACATGGAATACCCCCACATCCCACAGCATTTCAGCAAGGAAGAGCTCTTTGAGCATTTTACCTTAACCCAAGAGGAAAAGTATATTTTACCACATGACTTCATTCCCCATCGCTCACCTCCCACATCTTCTCTTCCAAAAACCGCTGGATCTCTTCCTTTTTGGGCAGTTCGAGCTGGTACTTGGAGACGAACAGCTTGTTGTCCATGCCAGCCAGGGCGTATTCCACCAAGGCGTGGTCTTTTTGCGTGCAGAGCAGGATGCCGACCGCCGGGTTGTCGCCGTCGGCCATCATGTTTTTCCGGTACCAGTTCACATAGGTGTTGAGCTGGCCGAGGTTTTCGTGGGTGAACGACTCGACCTTCAGCTCCACCAGAACGTGACATTTGAGGATGCGATGATAGAAGACCAGATCCACAAAGCCGTGGGTGTCGCCTATCAGGATGCGCTTCTGCCGCGCCTCGAAACAGAAGCCGTGGCCCAACTCCAGCAGAAAGTCATGCAGCTTGTCCAGTAGGGCGTCTTCCAGATCGGACTCGCGCACGACCTCATGGGGTTTGATGCCTAGGAACTCAAAGATGTATGGGTCGCGGATGGACAGCTTCGGTTCGTCCTGGTCGGCCCTGGCCCGGACCATTTCGGCCAGTTTCTCCTTGTCTGTGGACAGGCCGGAACGTTCGTAGTAGAGGCTGCCGATCTGCCGTTTGAGTTCACGGACTGACCAGTTGCCCCGGATGCACTCGATCTCGTAAAAGGCGCGTTTGAGCTCGTCATCGAGATCGACAATAAATTCCAAATGACTGTATGAAAGCCGATGGATGAGTTTATCCGGAGGAATTTGCAATTGTGGGGACACTGTCCCCACTTTCTCAACCGCAAGACTCCCGGCTGGTAACAGTTCCTTCAATTGTGGGGACAGTATCCCCACAATCTTGGGATAAAGACGATAGAAGCGCAGGTAGCGATAAAGCTGGCGACGGTTGGAGTTGCTGATCCTGAGGTCCGTCAAGCGTTTTGCAAGTTCAGTGAGAAGGCTATCCCCATAGGTGGCCCGATCGGCCCCGCACAGTTCGTATTCGGCAATATAGGCTCCGATCAACCAGTTGCGCATCGTCAAGCTGATATTGACAGCACGGCTAGCTTGAGCCGCCAGACGCTCGTCCACTTGCCGAATGGCGGCGACCAGTGCGCCGAAGTCGAAGCTCGCGAGATTATCCGCCATAGCCCAGGGCCTCCAGGTTTTTCTTGATGGCCCAAAAGTAGCGTAGCTACCGTTTAAGGCCCAGTGACCACGAAGCTTCCAAAATGGCCAACTTTTTATGAACCCCAGAGACCCTCAAAGAGTACTGAAGACGATCTGATTATGCAACTGCTTTAGCCTCGATCGGCAACCGCTCCACATATCCAACTCGAAAATACCGCATGGGTTCACATGACTGTAGACAAGCGGCGTAAGGGCTCGGAAATCATACTCGGTCATTCGCAACCGCCATGACTGCTCACGCAATATGGCCCAACGGAAACATAGCTGCGATATCACGCATTAGCTTCCCTTTTCAGTTCTAGCACTGGAACTTTCTGCCATTTTGTGCTAAAAACCCCCATCTGGTAATTTTTTCTTTTGCATTTCCTGTATAAAAACCACGCAATAAATTCAGATAAGCTCGCCTAAATAATAAAAAAACGTCAAAGGGTTTATCGCCTTTTGGCCTTATGAATGGGATAAAAAAAGGCCGTACAAAATCAGTACGGCCCCATTCACAAGGCACCCGAATCGGCGATCGGGTCGCTCCCCAGCATTACCCTATCCTCCGTTCGAGTGGAAAAAAGATAGTATAATACCAATGGATTGTAAATAGGCCGCACATAGATGGCACTGAACGGTAGCTACGCTACTTTTAGGCCTTACAGGCCAGGTCAAAGTCAAAACCGTAGGTTTCTGTTCAAATGCCCTCGCTGGTCCTTGTTGCACTTTTCGGGGGGATGGAAAACCCTTAAAAGATCGTTGGATTTTTCCCCATATCTAAACAAACCCCATGAGCCGCCCCTTGAAAATATTTCCACGGTCGATGCTTTGTACGCATAATCTTGACATTCAGAGTTGCCCTACTTAGATTGCTCTTTAAGAGCAATCTAAGTAGGGCAAAATGAAACAGATAAATCCCTTTCAGCTTAAGGTCATCAGTTCTCCTGAGTTGTTCTGTGACAGGGAGACGGAACTCGACATCCTCCTCGACCATGTCCGGAATGGAGCTCACACTCTTCTCATCTCGCCCAGGAGATACGGCAAGACGTCCCTTATTGAGATCGCTTTCAGGCAGCTCCGTTCAGAAGGAGTAGTTTGCCTTCTCGCAGACCTGTACCGGGTGGATTCAGCCGACACCCTGGTCCAAACCATTGCGGCCGCACTCATCAAGGGGCTGCATTGGAAGCCGGACAAAACGCTCACAGAGCGCTTGAGGGGCCTTTTCAGGAGCATGGTGCCTCAAATCACTATTGGGGAAAAGAGTATCTCCGTGGCCTTCCAATACTCAAAGACATCTGACGAACTGCCTCCGCTGGATGATGTCATGGATGCAATCGGCCGGTTTGCCCAGGAAAGCGGCAAACGGGTATGCGTTGCCTTTGATGAGTTTCAGGAGATCACCGAACTTCCCCGCTCCAAACATATTGAAGGCATTATGAGAGAGTATATCCAGCGCCAAGAAGGGGTGTCCTACATCTTTGCGGGAAGCAGAAGGCGAATTCTCACAAAGATGTTTCGTGAAAAGAAACGTCCTTTCTTTAAGCTGGCTTTTACCGTACCTCTTCCCGAGATCCCTGAGGAAGATTTTACACAGTACGTAATTGACCGCTTCGCCAAGACCGGCAAGACCTGCGAACGGCTGGCTGCCCAGAAAATTTACAAGCTTTCTCGGGGTTACCCATACTACATTCAGAAACTTGCATTTCTCTCCTGGGGACGAACGGTGGTACGGTGTTCCAGACCCACCGTTGAAAAGGCTCATAGGGCTCTGCTTGAAATGGAAAGTGGTGAGTTTGAAGCAATCTGGCAAGGACTCAGCCTTGTGCAAAAACAGGTACTCCGGGCCCTGGCCTTTGAGCCTACAGCCAGTCCCTATGCCATGTCCTATGTAACGAGACATCGATTTGGCTCAACAAGTGGACTCAGAAAAGCGCTTATGGTCCTAGAGGACAAGGATTTCGTTGAAAGGTATCCAAGAACAGACGAATACCGCCTCACCGACCCCTATCTCGCCTACTGGATGAGAGAGGCACCAGAAAGGCGCATTTCACTGGAGTGAAACTGAGCCTCCGCATCCGTCAGCAATATGGGGTTTTTGGCACAACGCCCCGAAAAGGTGCATACCAGAGATTATACAGTCAAGTGCTGACCGCAGATTCCCATAACTATGACAAAATATTTATTTTGTCATAGTTTCTGGACGGGGTTTGGGCAGTAATGGAACAGAAAACCGGGTTAAGCAACAAAGGTCAGACTTTTCGCTCGAGCTGCCTCAGTGGCCGAAATTCGTCTCTTGCCACCTCGGGAGACAAATCGAATGAGTAGCGGCCAATACCCCTAAAAGCCCGGAAAGAATAAAAAAGAATATTTTTGTTGTGTTTGTTCGTGCATAGAATTATATTAAATACATAAATAC
>JADFWI010000405.1 GCA_015222985.1 Pseudomonadota bacterium
AAAAAACTAAAGCGTCCCCCGGCGGTAACGGCTATAGAACCGAAAAAGTTCCTTGAAGGCCCGAAGAATCACACGAGGGCTAGCCCCAGTCGAACTTCCCGCTGGCCGGGGAAGATGCCTGACCGGGATTTCCAGCCAAGCATGGCCTGCCAGTTTCAGGCGCAACAAAAGCTCGGTGCTGAACACAGCCCCTTTACTTTCCACTCGCCCCACAATCTTAAGAAGGTCACGATGAAAGACCTTGAAGGCGCAGTCCAAATCCCTGACGTTCAGATCAAAAAGGCGATTTATCAAGGCGCGCCATAACCAGGCATTGACCTTTCTGATCCATGGATCGACTCTGGGCGCCCGATAACCAAACACCGCCACATGATGACGCAAGTGAGGCAAAAGACACCCAAGATAATAAAGGTCAAACTGAAGATCGGCATCAGAAAAAAACAAATACTCCTTGGTGGCACTGAGAAGACCGGTCTTTACTGCGGTCCCATAACCAAGATTGGTCTCGTGATGTCTGACATACAACCAAGGGTGCTCAGCCTGGAGTCGTTTAAGCACCTCGAAAGTCTCGTCACGACTGCCGTCATTGACCACAATCACCTCAAAATCCTCAACAAAAAGGGGAACAACCTCAGCCACCAACTCCAGCAGACGCTGCAGATTTTCCGTCTCGTTGTAAGAGGGAAAAACCAGGGACAAGGAACTGATCAAACCGGACACTCTGACTCCTGTTCTTCTTCATCTGGCTCACATGGGCCTGCCATGGCTGTGCTTTGATTTTATCTCAACAAATCAAGAGGTTACCAACATCTAGACGGAATCGGAGTTAAAGATTAAGAATAAAAATCTTTTCTCCTTAACACCGCCATCGGTTTCAAAATCACATATATCCTAAATTCCGTAGCTGCTCCATTATCTGCTCTTTATTCTGGCCTCTGCCCAGACGTTCAGGGATGTTATCAAAATCCTGTTCCCAGGCAGGAATATCGTCCACAGGA
The DNA here is from genome assembly GCA_015222985.1 of Pseudomonadota bacterium. Lineage (GTDB taxonomy): Bacteria > Desulfobacterota > Desulfobacteria > Desulfobacterales. The sequence goes on from JADFWI010000405.1 coordinate 999, forward strand.
CGAGTATTATACCTGGCACCTAGCGAACGATAACCTTGGGCATACAGTTCACAGAAAGGAAGCTTGTAGGTGTGAATTACATCCCATATATCTCTTTCACGGAAGTGCAAAATGGGTTGAACCCTGACGTGAGAAGGGTCCTCGCGGGGGCTGAAAAAATCTTCAGACTCCCTTGCATCATGTTCATCCCACCTGATAGCAGTAAAGAGAGCAGTGAGTCCTTTTTGTTCAATAAACAGTTTCACAGGCACGGTCTTCATCAAGTGGTTACCCACATATGACTCAGGCTCAAAGGGAAACTCTGGCTCAGCAAACTCTAGAAGATCAAGCTCCCTGCGGTTCAAGTCATTGAGTTCAGCCACTTTTACCGGATCACCAATATCTTTAACCAGTCGGAGTACATTGTCGTTGCGCACAACCTCAACCGGAATCTCCCACTTTTGGCTCACCTTTTCTATCAAGGCCTGTATTTCCGGAAAAATATCCCCTTCATCAATAAACAGACTGATAGGAAAAGGCCTGTCTAGACGCCGGCAAACACGACGGATAAGCCATATCAAGGTCGTGCTATCCTTTCCCCCTGTCCAAGTAGCGGCTATCTCCCTGCCAAAACGATCGAAGGCTTCGACGATGACCTCTTCGGCCTGGGCAAGCTTTTCTTCCAAAGGAAGAGACCACAAACGTTGCCTTTCTGAGTCCTCCACTGAAAACCACCTCTCTATTCTTATATTCTTAACCGGTTTCCATACGGAAACGGCCCTTTTTCACAATCTAGGCGTCCAGCCAGTCTAAAACAATCCCAGACAAATCTGTAATTATTTGAGGGGTCTGGTTAACTTCTCCGTCCGAGGCATATAGCAGATAAAATGCATCATCATGAGTGTGCATTCCGGTTAGACCGCTGGCCCCAAAAACTTTTGGTGAAGCCACAGCCCCCTTGGGATCAAAACCCCGATGAGTCAAAAAAACCAGATCCGGGGCCTCCTCTGCCAAGGGACCGCGGTAAAGATCCTCCCGTCTGTAGACTCCGGCGGCTACCGATCTTTCGTTAAAATGAAGATTGGTCAAAAGATCGCTTAACTCCTCAAGCACCTTCTCCCTGTCCGACGGCTCTACGGTGCCGTTAGAGAAACGGCCTTTCAAATTCACATAAATCCTTCCGGGATCGAGGGCAAAGGCCCGCGTTTGTTTCGGATCCAAGTCTGAAATCATCTTAGGATTGTCGGCTGAAAAAGCCAAAAAACCTTTTTGGACAAGCAACCGATTGATATAGACTTCTTTGTCAAGACCGGTAAACCCATGATCCGACAGGAGCAAAACCAATCGGTCATCTCCAGCAAAATCCTTTTCAAAACGGTCTAACTGTTCACCAATAAAAGAATCTACAGAGCGATAATAATCAACAAACGCCTGGTGATGGGGATCCTGAGGATCTTCCAAAGAATCAAATGCATAATGGTGAAGACGGTCCGTCCCGGTAACCACCACCATGAAGAGAGTCCATGGAATCTCTTTCCACAACAAATCCACCGCCTTCCTTCTGAGCTCGAGGGTGGCCTGAAGGTCTTTAAAAAGAAACTCCTTGTCGCTCCGAGCCCGGGCCAAATCCAGATCCACTCTGTATTTCATGGCTTGCAAACGAGGGAGAAGGCTGGGCGGATAAACAGCTCTGGCGAGTTCAACCGCTACAAAACCGGAAATAAGCACACCGGGAAAGGCACGTACCGGATAGGTAGACGGAAGGTTAATAACTACACTTTGACATCCTTTTTCTCCCATAAGGTCAAAAAAAGTAGGCACCTTCAAATCTGCAAAAAAAGGGAAACGAAGCTGGTATTTCGCTGTTATATCCGTAAACCCGTAGACACCATGATAGCTGGGATCTTTTCCGGTCATAAAGGATGACCAGGAGACTGAGGATATGGGCGGCAGACAAACTTCCATGGAACCAAAAAGCCCTTTTTTAATCACACTGTCCAGGTTGGGGAGAACGCCTTGCTCCCTCAAAGACGTCAGCAAAGAATAAGGCACTCCATCGAGACCGATGATGAGTATCCTCTTAGCCATGATTACCTCCTAGAAAAAACAGCAGGCCCATACAGCCCGCTTTCCTCAAACCAAAACCTCAGTCTCTCTCAATAGTAGGTTTTGCCGCACCAAGTCTGAAGTCCCCGATCTACAAAGCAAAAGGGGACTGCGCGTATTCCTAAATCGAGCAATGTTTTAGTAACTGCAAATATCTTGTTTTCATTCACATAGACCATCATAAACCCGCCGCCGCCAGCCCCGGATATTTTGCCTCCCGTGGCGCCGGCACTCATCACGGCTTCTAAAATTTCATCAATTTTAGAATTGGTAATGGATCGGGCCAGTCTTTTTTTCTGCAACCAGCCTTCATTAAAAATCTGGCCAAGCATATCTATTTGACCGCATAAAAAGACCTCCTTGAGACGAAGAGCCTGTTTTTTCATCTCATCCAAAGCTTCAAAAGGCTGCCTGACATTTTTCTTGAGATTATTTATCTGTTCATCAATGATCTTTGAAGAAAAACGACTGGTACCAATGTCAAACAAGATTAGTCTGGACTCTAGTTCATTTATCAATGGCCCAGATAGATTTATCGGATTTATTGTTACCCTATCTCCAGGCCCGAACTCTGCCAAGTTGAAGCCGCCAAAAGTGGCTGCATATTGATCTTGATATCCTCCTGACAAACCCAGGTATTCACGTTCAATGCGAAAAGCTGTTCGAGCTATATCATATGGCCCCAAAGACAGCCCCAGCCAGGCCGAGATTGCACCCACTAAACTGACTACCAGCGTAGAAGAAGAACCGAGACCGGAACCGGGCGGGACAGCCAACAGGGTAATGATAGCGCATGGGAGGGCTTCTTTCAGACCCGCTAAATCAAAAAGATAATTATACGTTGCTGTGAGCAGATGATCTTCATTCGTTATGGGCAGGGGAAGATCAAGAGAATATTGAAAAGTCATCCCTCTGTCAGGTTGCATGGTAATGACCTCAGAGGCATTGTTTGCACGGACAAATGCGCGAGCATGAAGAGAGATAGTAGAATTTACAATACTTCCACCATAATCATGACAATAGGGTGGAACGTCCGTACCACCACCTGCCAGTCCAAGTCTGAGAGGAGCTCGCGCACCATAAATCATTCCATTCATTCCTGTGATATTTACAGAATCTCCGGTTGGAGGTCAAGAATTTTGAGTGAATTCTTCTTTGGTTATTTTTGAATAAAATCCAGAAACATCTCGGCATTATCTTGGTGCGGGGCATTTTTTAATTTGCATACATAATAGTTTGTCCTGTCTCTCTGATCGAGTTCTTCACCAGGCTCAACCACATCA
>JADFWI010000406.1 GCA_015222985.1 Pseudomonadota bacterium
CCTGGGCGACAGCGGTGGGGTTTTTCTCTCTCATCTTAGGATGTTTTCTTATATCTACACCTGGTACAGTAGCGCTGAACTCAATGGGGATATTGATTCCTGTGTATTTTGCCATATGTAATCATATTATCACATTTCCATTATAAATGAAATATTCTCTGAAAACAGTTTGAGCTTACAAAATAGGTAGCTGTGGTATTGTTGGCATAATACTCATTCCATAGTAGGAAACTCGGGCTAAGGAGGAAAAAGTGAAAGCGAGGATGCTCAATACGTGTTTTTTGTCTCTGTTGTTGGGATTTTCGGCATTTCAATGCAATGCCGATGAAGGCGCAGAGCGAAATTTTCAGATCGTTAAGGCTTTGAACGATCATTTTTCTGTGGCTGCTAAGCGCGAAGTGTGCGGTGGCAGACCCATGGAATTACCACTGCTATGCAATCAGACGTCTTCGAATACTTCATTACAGGATACGATGGATAAGGCTCCAGCAGAGGGAGTCCTAAGACTAGGTATCAGAGAATTCATCAAAATGGTGCGAGAGAAGAACGAAAGAATCAACTCTCAGGCGCTGGAATGGGCAATCAGCCGTGACGCGGTTAAGGGCGCGCAATCGATTTTCGAGCCGGAGTTTGCCGGCTCATACGAACACAAGTACAACCGACAGCAAAATACTGTGCAGGAATTTTACAGCCACAATTATCAAAAGGAATATCAAGAACGGGACGACGATTTTAGTGCGGCCATAGAGGGGCTGGTGCCCACTGGTGCCCAGGTTCGTCTTGGCTATACCCTGCGAAATGTCTCGGATAGCTTGGGTGATGATAATGAATACAAGACATTTTTGGGCGGAAGCCTCACACAGCCCTTGCTGAAGAATGCGGGTATCAAGACGACCACGGCAAGCATTCGGATAGCAGAGGCAGACTCGGATGTGGCATTTCAGGCATACCGCAGGGACATGATACAGGTGGTTTCCGGGGCGGCTGTAGCGTACTGGGACCTAAGCCTGGCGCAGGAAAAGCTCAATATGCGTAAAGATTCCGTCCGAGTTGCAGAAAAGATCTTAGAGGATAACCGCGCGAGATTCAGGACAGGAAAGATGGCTGAGATAGAGGTATTGGAAGCACAAGCCGGTGTTGCGTTACGCAGATCCCTGGAAAGCAAAGCAAAGCAATATCTCGTTATTGCAATGAATGACGTGCGGACTTTTTTCTCTTCATCAGCGAATGAAAAGGAGATGAAGGTCGAGGCGAATGATCGACTCGAAGTGGAGAAGCTTAAGCCTAATTTTGTGGACAGCCTTCTCAAGGCCTTTGAACTGCAACCGGAGTACATATCAGCTCGCCGGAAAATAGAGCGGGAAGATATCCGGCTCGCCTTTGCCAAGAACCAGCGATGGCCTCAACTCGATTTGAAGGCCAGCTACGGAATGAACGGTCTTGATGATTCTACGGAGGGTTCCTGGGATGCAATGTCCGGGGATTACAAGTCGTGGTCGGTTGGATGTGAACTGCGCATTCCCTTTTGTGGCGGCATGAAGACTCGGAGTGAACTGGCGGCGGCCAAGAAGCGAAAAAGACAGAGTTTGCTTGAATTTAACGCGGTTAGAGTGGAGCTGGCAAACGCTGTTAACACGGCAGTTCACAACATCTATAGTGTGGCAGAGCAGGTTAGGTACTACGCAAGTGTTGTCGATTTCAACAAGCGATTGCTGGATGTGGAACTTGCACGGCTGGCGGCAGGCAAGAGCAACAGCAGGCTTGTCCTGGAAAAAGAGGAGGATCTCAGAGAAGCCAAAGAAGCTGAAGTCGAAAGCCTTGTAGCGTACAGAAAGGCCTTTCTCGAGCTCGATGCGGCCGTAGGTTCTCTGCTGATTTCTTACGGCATTGAAGTCACGGAGGTAGCCTCATGATAGCCAGTTCAGGCCGAGGGAAAACCAGGCACCATGATTCCAATTGTGAGCAAAGAGAGCAGAGTTCTACAGGCAAGCCTCGCATTTTTCGATGCTTTATTGTTACAATGTTTATTCTCATGTGGGGTGCATCTGCCGTTTTTGGCCAGGACAATCTCTCCGTTTCAGGAATCACAGAACCTATTCACGATGTGACGCTGAGTGTATCAGTACCGGGCACGGTTTCAACTATCTTTTTTAAGGAAGGGGCGCACGTTAATAAGGGAAAGTGTATCCTTAAACTCGACAAGAAGATTGAAGAGCTGGAAGTAGAGCGGCGCAAACTGATCTGGGAAAGCAAGGTCGAAGTCGATTCAGCGGCAGTCCAGGTAGATACCCTGGGATCTCTACTCAATGCCACTCGAGAGCTATTTGAAAGCACGGGCTCGGTGAGCAAGGAAGAATTGGAAAACAAGGAGCTTGAATATGCACTTGCCGTTGCGGAACACGAACGACTAAAGATTGCAGAGGAACGGGAGCGCATTGAACACGAAATGGCTCTTGAGCAAATGCGTAAACGAATTTTGCGGTCCCCGATTCAGGGTGTCATCATCAAGCTATTTCTGGAGGAGGGCGAGAATTGCGAAGAACAACAGCCCTTGGTTCATGTCGTGGATACCAGCAAGTGCCTGTTTGTATGCAACATCGAGGAGAGGATCGGTAGAACCCTGAGGAACGGGCAACCCGTTGATCTGTCAATCCAGGCCGGGTCTGAGTCCATACCGAGGAAGGGGCGAATTACCTTTGTCTCTCCTGTAGTCGACGCGGCCAGCAGCCTCCAAGAGGTAAAAGCAGTATTCGATAATCACGACGGGAAGGTGCGACCAGGGGTGGCCGGTGTCATGCTTCTGGAGAGTCCATAGTTGGTTATTTGAGCATGTTTGATAGAGAGTAAGAAATGGAACATACACAGGAAGATCAAAATGCACAAACAGACCGGATTATAGAAAGGTTGGAGCAGGTCCGCCACTTTACTGGTTCTCCCAACCGGTTCTGGCCGGCGTTCCTGGATGTCTCGGCAGGTTTGGCTGGGGCCAGGCTCGGCGTGCTTCTGGTTCAGGACAAAGAGAACGGTTCCTGGAAGAACCTTTGTGTTTGGCCTTCCAAGGGGCACCGGGTCGGGCAGTTTTCTGGCCTGGCTGACAAGATCAAGCAGGTCGCCGACGCCTCGTTAGACAAGGGATATGCGTGGGTTAACAATGGAGGGCCGGGAGGCAACGGGGCGGACCCGGTCGTCGGGGTTCAACTCGCCATGGAGCAGGCAGAGCGTGCCAGTGTGGCGGTTTTTCTCCTTGACGGGGAAGCCGCACTGGCAGTGGAAGAGGCAGCTATGCGTCTTAAACTGGTAGCAGACACTCCCGCGGTCTACCAGCTTGGGCATGTAGTCCGGGAGGCCAAGAAGGATGTGGTCCAGTTTTCTGAGGCCTTAGACGTCATGGTTTTGCTCAATAAAGAAAAAAGGTACATGGGGGCGGCCATGGCTTTTTGCAACGAGCTGGCTTCGCGTTACCGGTGTGACCGCGTTAGCTTGGGGTGGCTCAAAGACGGCTATATACGTGTGCAGGCCATCAGCCACATGGAGCGGTTTGAGAAAAAGATGGACATCGTCCAGGTGCTTGAAGCTGCCATGGAAGAAGCGTTTGATCAAAACGAGGAAATTGTGTGGCCACCGCCGGAGGGGAGCACCTTTGTGGCCCGCGACCATGAGGCCTTTTCGAGAGAACAGGGTGCAAAGCAGATGGTGTCCCTTCCAATCAGGCTGGACGACGACCCTTTGGGCGTTTTGACCTGCGAGCGGGCAGATGAGCCGTTTTCAGAGGTAGACGTTCGTGGGTTGCGCGTGTTGTGTGATCAGGCAGCGCGGAGGCTTGGAGATCTGAAACACAGTGATCGATGGTTCGGTGCAAGGATGACCGGGGCGGTTCGCAATGGGTTGTCAAAGCTTCTGGGAGTAGAGCATACCTTTGCCAAGTGCGTTGGCCTGATCCTTTGTGCAGCCCTGGCCTTCGTGCTGTTTGGGAAGTTGACATACCGGGTGGAAGCGCCTTTCATCCTCAGGAGTGATGACCTGTCGTATCTGCCTGCCTCTTTTGACGGGTATATCGATCATGTCCCCGTAGAGGTGGGCGATCAAGTCGACAAGGGGGATATCTTGCTGACCCTCGACATCCGTGAACTCCTCATTGAAGAATCTACAGCCATTGCCAATCAGAATCGGTATACCAGGGAGGCTGAGAAGGCCCGTGCAGAGAATGCATTGGCCGACATGAAGATTGCCCGGGCACTGGCGGCCCAGGCAAAGGCGCAACTCGATCTGGTCCGCTATCATCTCGCGCACGCCGAAGTAAGGGCCCCTTTTGCAGGGATTGTTGTGGAGGGGGACCTCAAGGAGCTATTGGGTTCGCCTGTCAAAAAAGGGGATGTCTTGTTCAAGGTCGCCCGGATCGAAAGGATGTATGCCGAACTTGAGGTCAATGAACGGGATATCCACGAGCTGGCTGCGGGTGCAACCGGCGAAATGGCCTTTGTGAGCCAACCGAAGTTGAAGTTTCCCATTAAGGTAGAGCGGATCGATCCAGTGGCCGTTGCCAAGGATGACGGGAACATGTTTCTTGTACGGGGTCTGTTTGCTGAAGGGGCCGAGGACTGGTGGCGGCCTGGAATGAGCGGTATCTCAAAAATCAATGTGGGAAAACGCAATGTCCTGTGGATATTGACGCACCGTACGGTCGATTTCTTCCGAATACTTCTTTGGTGGTAAGATGGCAAAACATGGACAGACATTCAGCGAATCGTGGCACCGCGTAGCCGGTCAGAGGATCAGCCTGCGATCCACCGTAAAGGTGCGCAAGCAGCTTTTCCGTGGAGAGCAATGGTACGTGCTTCAAGATCCTTTCAACAACCAGTTTTTTCGTCTTCGTCCTGAGGCATACGATTTTGTAGCGCGTCTCAGGCCGGACTGCACCGTGGGAGAAACCTGGGAAGAGTGCCTGGAACGTAATCCGGATGGTGCTCCAGGGCAGGAAGACGTGATACAGCTTCTAGCCCAGCTATATTTTGCGAATTTGCTCTATTACGAGCATCCTGCGGACAGCGCAAAGCTTTTCGAGCGCTACAAACGTCGGAAACAACGCGAAATCCGGTCCAAGCTTCTCAGCATCATGTTCATACGGGTTCCGTTGTTCGATCCCGAGAACATATTGAGGCGTTTTATGCCGGTGATCAAGCTCCTTGTGAGTCCACTGGGCGCGGCTCTTTGGCTGCTCGTCGTAGTGGTGGCAGGCAAGCTTGTGGTAGATGGCTTCGATGAGGTCACAGACCAGGTTCAGGGCATTCTTGCGCCTGACAACCTGTTTCTCCTTTATGTCGGCCTTGTCTTTATCAAGACGCTTCATGAGTTTGGACATGCCATCATGTGTAAGCGTTTCGGGGGCGAGGTCCACACCATGGGAGTGATGCTGCTGGTCTTTACCCCCCTTCCATACATGGATGCCACATCAAGCTGGTCATTTCGTAGCCGATGGCTCCGTGCCCTTGTGGGCGCCGCCGGCATGATCGTGGAGATATTTATAGCTGCGATTGCCACGTTTGTGTGGGCGTACACCGGGCCTGGCGTCGTCCACAGCCTGGCCTACAACATGATGTTCATTGCGTCGGTTTCGACAGTCGTGTTTAACGCCAACCCTCTGCTTCGGTTTGACGGCTACTATATTCTTTCTGATCTCATGGATATACCGAACCTCTATACACGGGCGCTTCAGCATCTTCGGCATTTGGTAGAGCGGTACGTTTTCGGGTACAAAGACTCCTACAGTCCTGCACAGACCCTTAAAGAGGCGTCGTGGCTTTCCATATTCGGTGTGTTGAGCGGGATTTACCGTGTCGTCGTCTTTGTCGGTATTATCTTTTTTGTAGCAGACCAGTTCCTCCTTGCAGGTTTGATTATGGCCCTTATGTGTGTGATTTCCTGGGGTGTGGTCCCTTTCTTTCGTTTCATCGGGTATCTGGCTTCCAGTCCCCGCTTGGCCAGAACGCGGCCCCGGGCCATCGGTGTCAGTATAGGGGCCGGCGCTTTGGTGTTGTCTTTTCTTGCCATATGCCCCTTTCCCAACCGGTTCCGGGCACCGGGGGTCATGGAGGCCGTGCAATATGTTCAGGTAGTCAATGACGCACCAGGCTATGTGGAGACCGTGCTGGCCCCTTCCGGCACAACGGTTCGTGCGGGAACCCCCCTGATGGAACTCTCCGATCGGGAACTAGACATCGAAGTCGAGGCCACCATTGCCCAGGAGCAAGAGGTCCTGGCATTGCAAGGGCGGGCCATGTATCTGGAGACAGCCGACCTTCAGCCGATCCGCAAACGGCTTGAAACGATTGAAGAAAAGTTGAAAAACCTGCAAGAACAGCGCGTTGCACTGGTCGTCAGGGCCCGGGAGAAAGGCACATGGGTATCGCCGCGCAGCAAGGAGATGGTGGGTATGTGGATCCCGAGGGGATCGGCTGTGGGAGAGATCGTAAATCACGACGCATTTCGATTTTCTGCTGTAGTTTCCCAGGACGACGCGTCTGATCTGTTTGTGAATCAGATCAGGAAGACTGAGGTGCGGCTGTTTGGACAGGGTGGGTCAAATCTGGAGGTGCGTGACTACGAGATCATACCTTTCCAGCATGAAAGATTGCCTTCTGCGGCTCTTGGATGGCTTGGCGGTGGCGAAGTGCCTGTTTCGTATACGGACGAGACCGGTCTTGAATCTGTCGAACCATTCTTTCAAATATATGCATACCTGAAACCACTGCCGGGAGTGGCTTTTCTCCATGGACGCTCCGGCAAACTCCGCTTTACCCTCCGTCCTGAGCCCTTACTTATGCAATGGACTCGAAAGTTTCGGCAACTTTTGCAAAAGAGGTATCAGATTTGATCCTACCCGCACACGATTACCGCCGAATACACATCGTGGTCCCCGGCAAGGTGCATAAGGGATTGGACCGCGTCGCGAATTCACTCGTAGGGCGGTATAGCAGACGGTCCCGAATCCTACGGTCGCTACACAAAAAGGCAGAACAGATCATAGAGGAGTCATTTGAGCTTCGGCATGTCTCGGACCGAAAGCTCCGCGACAGCCTCAAGGATTTCAGGGCTGGATTTAGACGACAAAACAGGGGTTATGAAGAAGCTCTTCCGGACGCTCTGGCAACTATGGTCGAGGTCGCATACAGGACCGTTGGGCTTCGGCCATATCCTGTCCAGGTGCTTGGCGCCATGGCCCTGTATCAGGGGTATCTCGCCGAGATGGCAACCGGTGAGGGCAAAAGCCTGACCGCCTGCTTGCCGGCCATTGTGGCCGGCTGGACCGGCAGACCGTGTCACATCGTTACAGTCAACGATTACCTTGCCGGCCGTGATGCAGAAGAAATGCGGTCTTTGTATTCGTTTTGTGGGGTTTCGGTGGGGTGCGTCACAGGGGAGATGTCTCCTGAGGAGCGGCGTCTCAACTATGAGAATGGGGTGGTGTACACTACGAGCAAGGAAATCCTTGCCGACTTCCTGCGCGACAGGCTGAAGCTCGGAGCCTTCAATGAGCCATCCCGGCGACTTATCCGCCAGATGCTTTGGCCGCGTGGGCAGGATCGCGATGGCTTGGTCATGCGCGGCCTGGATACGGCCATCGTGGATGAGGCGGACAGCGTATTGATCGACGAAGCGGTGACACCGCTCATCATCTCCCGTCCACAGGAGAACAAGCCGCTGGTGGAGGCCTGCCGGACAGCCCAAAGGATCGCTGCATCCCTTGCACCCGGCATCGATTACAATAAAGAACTCAAGTATAAAGAGATCACATTGACAGAAGATGGCATGAAAAGGATTGCCGCCCTTTCCGAGTCCCTACCCGGTCTCTGGCGAGGAGCTTCGAGGCGCGAGGAACTGGTTCGCCAGGGTTTGACTGCCAGAGAGTTCTATCATCGGGACAAACAGTATGTGGTCCAGGACGGCAAGGTGATGATCGTGGATGAATTCACAGGCCGTCTCATGCCGAACCGGACCTGGAGACACGGGTTGCACCAGGCCGTGGAGGCCCAGGAGGGCCTTGAGGTGACCGGTGTCAGCGAGACCCTTGCAAGGCTGAGCTTTCAACAATTCTTCCGCTTTTTCAGGAAGCTGAGCGGCATGACCGGAACGGCCCGGGAGGCCGCAGGCGAATTCTGGCACATATACGGACTGTCTGTTTTGTCGGTTCCGACCAACAGGCCCTGCACCAGAAAGGCGTTTGCCGACTGTGTCTTTTTCAATGCCGAGCACAAATGGCAAGCCATTTCCGAAGATGTTGTTCGATGCCACCAAACCGGGCGTCCGGTCTTGGTGGGTACGCGAAGCGTTGAGGCGAGCGAAAGGCTTGCAACGATGCTCGCTTCCAGGGGACTCACGTTTAACCTGCTGAACGCAGTGCGGCACAAGGAAGAGGCACAGATTGTGGCGGCTGCCGGGAAACTGGGCACAGTTACCATTGCCACGAACATGGCCGGCAGGGGAACAGATATCAAGTTGGGGCGCGGTGTAGTCGAACTCGGGGGGCTGCACGTCATTGCGACCGAGCGGCATGAGTCGGGCCGGATTGACCGGCAACTCTTTGGTCGATGTGCCCGGCAGGGCGATCCGGGTAGTACACAGGCATTTATGAGTGTGGATGACGAGTTGCTCCAGCGGTTTGTGCAGACACCAATCCGGACGCGACTGTCTTTGGCTATTGAAAGACAAAGGCCCGGTGCAAACCGAATCGCTGAACATGCCCTTTTACATGCCCAACGAGCAGCGCAACGCCTCGCCTTTCATCAACGCGCCGGCGTCCTCAAAATGGACACATGGCTAGAAGATGCCCTCTCATTTTCCGGCACTTCCTCGAAGTTTTGATTGTGATTTTTCATGTTGCGAGCAGGTTGAGCTATACAGTACCGGAAAATATTTTTGCAACCAGTCTCTTTTTCCCATTTTTTTGCTTGACATTTTGATTGACCTTGAAATATAAGAAATTAAGAGGAGTCAAATTTTTGGTGTCCGGCAAGTCCTTTAATCCTGAGAAAATAGCATAGAATTCGCGTAAAAATAGGGGTGAACACGAATTACCCCAAGAGAAGGTTTCTTGTAGTTTTTTTTTCAATTTTCAGATAGGTGATTTCAAAGCGTTCAAACCAAATGCTTTCGGAACCAGAACCGGAAATCGGAAATATCACAGGTGGCTAGATCAGGAAGTCAAAACCTATTTAAGTTAGAAGGCCTGGAACAACGTATCCTGCTTTCAGCAGATCCGTTGTTTGGCGGGGCAGTTATATGGGCGTCTGACGAATTGGATCTGGCTGATGCCGATCTTGAGGCCGTGTCCCAGGAAGAAGTTTTTCTTTCTGAGGAGGGTTCTCCTCCAGACCTGTCCTCGCAAGAGGCTTCCAGCTATAACCCTTCGGAATCCCTGGAAGATATCTTTTACGGACTGACCGAAGAGGATGTGATTGACGGTGAAGATGGCGATTCCTCATCCCCTGCATCCGAAGACTACCCAGACCTTACATCCGCAACAACCACTGTCTCGAACGGCGAAGAGCCCTCCTCTCAGAGCGTGTCAGATCACCCCTTCACGCCGGACGAAGCCAATGCCCTTAATGACGGATTGAAGGCCCTGGCAACAGTTGGCAGTCTAGTTCAAGATCATGGCAAGTTTTCTTCCCTTCTTCCCCTAACGGACGGTGCCAGCGTCGGTAGACTTCTTGGTCTTTACGACATCCTGGATACCCGTCTCAAGAAACCTGTCTATGACTATTTCGGGGATGCTTTAGATCCACCTGATTTCCACACTACCGATGGTCTCATCAATGCGTTGCGAGCATTTGATGCAGACGACGACATTATCAGCTTTGACGGCCTGACGGGCGGTTTTTATTGTGATACCAACGAGATCCGTTTTGACGTTGACTACAGTGCGACACGAAGAGGATATCTGTCTCTTGATGCCGGGGCCATGGCTGGTGACTTGGGTCTGGCCTTTGATAGTGAGGCTGAAGCCTTCTTTACCGCCAGCCTGACGTTTGATTTTGTTTTTGGGGTTGATCGTGACGGTCAGTTTTTCGTTGCGGTGGATCGGCTCGATGCCGGTGTCCATGTTGAGGGAGACAACCTGAAGGTTGGTGTTGAGGCACCCCAGTCGTCAGATGAGGCGCCCGAGTCGTCTCTGAATGTCGAAAACGGCACGGTGAAACTGGATGTTGATTTGAGCGTCCGGTTCGACGAGGCCATTGTCGGCGATGGCCGGATCACCCTGCCTGAGCTGCAGGAGATCACCGCTGAGACCATTGACGATTTTGTCTCTGTTGTTGCTCTAAGAGGGACCCTCCTTGTCGAGTTGCCTCTGCATGACGGGCTGGAGGGGGATCCGGCAGCCTCTGGCAGCCATACTATATATAATATAAAGGATGCAGACGTATTTGATGGTGTGTTGCCGGACCTGTCGGTCAGTGTCGATATAAGCCCGATCAAAAGTTCTGTCCTGGATCTTTTTGAAGAACTAGGCGAGGTCGGGGCCGGCATCACAGATTCAGAGACCCTCAACATATCCATGCCCGTGATCGACACCTCCATCAACGGGCTCCTTTTCGAAAACCCGGATTCAGGTCTGGGCGATCTTTTCGACCTTCACACCCCGGCCCTTGAACACTTCACTGTGCTTGATGCCTCTCATTTTAACATCACCGATGAGGTAAATCAGTCTCATATCAGGACTCTGTCGGGAATCAAAATTCCCGACTTTGACCTTGGTATTGAGGGC
>JADFWI010000407.1 GCA_015222985.1 Pseudomonadota bacterium
CCTATGCCCTGTCAAACAGGATATCAGCAACCGCATCCATGTCTTGTATTAGACCACTGTAACTTTCCGCTAGTCTTTCATGATTCATTTTTCTCATCACCTCTGATACGGTTTGTTTGTCAAAGAGTCCCGGTCCCATAAGAATCTTCATAGCATTTCTGGCAACAAGGTCGGCAACTTCGTTGGCAAAGACTCTGGACATGATCACGATCTTTTTCGCCTCGGGAGAGCCTTTTTCAATGAGTCCCTGGGCCTTTCTTGCCATGCTTATTCCCACTTCAACGTGGGTCATCATGTCTGCCAGGCAAAACATGACGTACTGTTGCTTAGTGAGCTTGTGGCTGTGGGCAAACATGATGATTTCATTCAGCGCTCTTGCTGCAAGCGCGTACGCCCCGGCCCCGGTATCAGGCATGGACGCGTCCAGGGCCTCCATCTCGTCTGCCATATTTCCATAGTACTTGCCTTTGGATTTGACAGAGGTCCGCCACCTGAACATACTAATAATGTTTTGCTGGATCTCGTTTGTGCCCTCGTAAATGCAGGTGATCTTTACATCTCGCTTGATCTTTTCAACCTCGTATTCAGCAATATATCCATATCCGCCAAGCCCCTGGATGGCATCTTCTGCGGTGCGGTTTCCGGCCTCAGTGCCAAAATACTTGGCAATGGAGCCTTCGACCTGAAGGTCCTTTTCTCCGGCATCCAGTCTCGTGGCCTGGTCTTCCATGTAAGCATCGGCCGCTTCGAGTCGAACTGCGTTAGGAACAACCAGCTTGTGCGTGTAGCCCTGCTTTTCGGAAAGGGGGGTTCCGAACTGTATTCGCTCTTTTGCGTATCTGACCATGATATCAAGGGCAGCCTCTCCTGCGCCGATACCAAGGGCGGCCACTACGAGCCTTGTGTGTCCAAAGACCAGATTGGCCTGTTTCAGTCCTTGGCCCGGCACATCGCCCAAGAGATTTTCAGCCGGCACAAACACGTCGGTGAAGGTGAGGGGAGCTGTGTTGGACGCGCGAATACCGTGTTTTTCTTCAGGCTTGCCCGGCTGAAAACCCTCCATGCCCTTTTCTACAATAAAGAAGGTAGGGCCTTCAGGGGCTTTGGCCAACACGGTGAGGAAATCAGCACATCCGCCATTTGAGATAAACTGCTTGCTTCCGTTGATTATGTACCCTGTGATATTTCCCGAGTCGTCCTTCACTGGTTCAGCTCTGGTCTTCAGGGCAGCTAAGTTGCTTCCAGCCTCAGCTTCGGTTACAGCATAGGCTACCAGAGAATTGCCCTCAACGATTCTTCCGAGCCATTTCTGCTTCTCTTCATCAGTGCCGGCAAACATGATGGGATCTGCCCCAAGCTGAATGGCAAAAAAAGCCGTTGCCACGCCCAGGCAGATCTTAGCCGTCTCTCTGGTTATGGCACAGCTATCTCTAGCGCCTCCTCCCATTCCGCCATACTTTTCAGGTATGAATAAGAGCTGAAGGCCGATTTCCGGGCCTAACATCTCCCTGATTATGGCTTCAGGGAACTCTTCTTTTTTGTCAAGCTCGAGCACCTTTTCTTTGGTGAGGAGTCGCTCTCTGACAAGTTTGAGTGTATCAAGCACCATCTGTCTTGATTCAGGGTCAAGCCCGGCAAGGTCATGCTGTCTGTTTTCTGTGGTATAGGCTGGCATTTGAACTAAGTTTCTCCGTTGGTCCTATGCTCTCAAAGTTGTCGTGGTCACCATTGCCCTGCTGACGACAGGATGTTTATACTTCTTCTGTTTCCAAGACAGACCGGCCTTTGTAGTAGCCGCAACTCGAACAGACGTGATGCGGGAGTTTGGGTTCGCTGCACTGCGGGCAGGCCGACGGATTGGGCACTTTTGCCTTCTGATGGGTCCGTCGCTTACGGCCCCTTGATTTGGAAATTTTTCGTTTTGGTAATGCCATGGGTCAACTCCTTAGATTGTATTGGCGCCTAACGCCTCAAATTGACTTCAAATATAGAGAAAAAAAGCGAGAAACAGTAGTGAATTGGTGTTCGTAACGGCTTATTATTCCATATGTTTTCTATAACTACTTCGATTTTGATAACTCGAAATCTGCTAATATAGTCAACCAAGAAGGTTTGTCAAGAAGTTTAATCCAAAAACAGACAAAAACATCGGCAAGGCTCACTGCTTGTTGGAATCATTCCCTTGTGTTATGGTCACGTGAAGGTTGGCCGAGAGCTTGGAATGGAACGTCTTGAAGTCCTAACACCCTCGGCAAATTGGATAGCGGATAACAATGAGCGAAGGACGAATAAAAAAAGGGAGGTCACCCATGTCACGCACACCGGCGGTAGCGAACATGTTCTATCGTGGCGACAGAGGTCGGTTAAAGGAGCAGATTGACTCTTTCTTAAGGCCAGTACCAAAGCCAAAGAAGGTGATGGCAGCTATCTCGCCTCATGCGGGGTATATGTATTCGGGTGGGGTGGCTGGTGCGGTTTTTTCTCAAATTGAAGTTCCAGGGGCAGTCGTGATTCTGGGGCCTAACCACAGGGGCGTCGGGGCAGCCGTGGCTTTGGAGGCTTCAGGCACTTGGGATATGCCACTGGGCCCTGTTTCGATCAACGAGGACTTGGCCGGCTCAGTTCTCAAAGCGTCACTTAACCACAAGATCAAGGAGGATTCTCGGGCTCACGCCATGGAGCACTCCATTGAAGTCCAGATTCCCTTTCTTCAGGTCTTGAGGCCTGACGTGACCATAGTCCCTATTTGCGTCTCCCACGTGGCTTTTCATGACTGCGAAGAGATTGCACGGGCCTTGGTGCAGGGAGTCCGCGACTACGGCAAAGAAGTCCTTCTTGTGGCCAGCACTGACATGACTCATTATGAGTCCCAGGAGTCTGCCCGTTCAAAAGACCGGTTGGCTATTGAGCGGATCCTTGATTTGGACCCCAAAGGGTTATATGACACAGTCGCTGAGCACGGCATATCCATGTGTGGCGTCATTCCGACAACCATAGTGCTTGCAGCTTCTAAGGAATTAGGCGCATCCGAGGCTGAACTAGTTCACTATGCTACATCAGGAGATGTGACCGGCGACTATGCACAGGTTGTCGGATATGCTGGATTTGTAGTCTATTAAGGCCATTCATATTACTCTCTCTTGACACTGTATCCTGTTCATAGTATTTAAGAAACCAGGAGCGGGACGATCGAATCGTCCTTCAATATGCGATTACGCGCCTTGCGAACTCTGTTTCTGGGGGATCGTCCAGTGGTAGGACAGTGGACTCTGGATCCATTAACGGGGGTTCAAATCCTCCTCCCCCAGCCAGC
>JADFWI010000408.1 GCA_015222985.1 Pseudomonadota bacterium
GGACGCTGGGGTCAGACCTTCATTCTTAGGATTCTATCGTTTCCGTAATCCGTCATGCGATCACCCTGACTGTAGAGAAATGCAACCCCAGGTAGCCCCCGAGCTATGAACTGTTCTTATTTCTTAGCCTTCGGATCAACTGATGTCTTGTCATGGGGAAAGAGGTTCTCGTGTGCATTCTCGCAGCTCGTAGTGAGGGTAAGTAACGCTCTCTGAAATCCTAAAAATGAAGGTCTGACCCTACTAGCACATCAAAGCACCGGAACAACAGGGGGCTTCACTTACAGACATACTGGCGGAATACGGAATAGCGATTGAAGTAAAGGTAACCCCTGGCCGAAGCGAATATGATCGTTTAGTTGGGCAGATTATTCGTCAGTTAGAGGAGTTTGGGATTGTCATAATATTAATCATACGACCAGATAAGCGGGATTTGTTGGCGGAATACCAAAACAGATTTGTTGACGACAAGCGAGTTGCTTTCATCGTGAAGTGAGTCCGTGGCCGCATACCATGATTCCTCAAGGAGCAGCCTGGAATAGGCTCTGTGTCACTCGCATTGGAGGCGGCCTCCTTGTCTCTATATCCGACAAGTCCACTGCTACCACGGTTATCTTCCCGTCTATCCCAAGTCCATTCGTAAAGAATAGTTGGCAAACCATGCCAATTATGGTAGTATAATCACGGAGGGACGGACGATAGTGTTTAGACAAGGAGGAATAAAATGAAAGAAAGATCACCCTTAGCGGTCTTTGTACTCCCATTTATCACATTTGGTATATACTCGCTCTACTGGCTGGTGGCAACAAAAACAGAGATGAACCGCAATGGAACTAATATCCCTACAGCCTGGCTCCTTATAGTTCCGCTGGCGAATATTTGGTGGTACTGGAAGTTTAGTGAGGGCGTTGAAGAAGTGACCCATAGGCAAATGAGCGCGGGAGTAGGTTTTCTCATGCTCTTCCTGCTCCCTGTTATTGGTCCGGCAATAATTCAAACAACCCTGAATAAAGTGGCCGAGATAAAGTAATCGCTTCCGGACACTCTCCTCAGTTGGGCCGGGGAATTCCCGAGACGCATACCATAATTCCTCAAGGAGCAGCCTGAGATGAGGTCTGTGCCCATCGAATTCATGGAATGGTCGGGGTCAGATCTTTACTTTTGATGTTTCTGGCTACGAGAGGCAGCTCATTGCAGATGAATCCGAGTGCCTTGGGGGAGTGTGGCTCAATTGGTTAGCACACTGGGCTGTGGTCGCAGGGTTGCGGGTTCGCCTACTGACTGATGTTTTTCTGCATCCGAATACTGCTCTTGAACGGGCGGCCTATGGACGCGTGCACTCCAAGGGCTTGTTATGTCAGTCCTTGAGCATTTTGAGGATGTGCTTGGCCAGAGGTTGTTTGATTTCTCGATGGTGTGAGACAGGCTGGCAGATACCCGTTCTTCTCGATTTGACCAATAAGGTCGCGCCGCTTCATGACACCTGCAGCTCGGCCACACGGCGGACTTCAAGGATGTTGCCGCTGGTGAGTTCCTGATACAGATCCTTCAGGTTCTCCTGCAGTTCGTCCAGCATCTCCCCCTGGGTCCAATAATCAGGGAACTCTTCGAGATAACCGAGCCACATATCGTCATGCTGCCAGTAAACGTACCGCATCGTTTTCATAGTTATATACAGTATACGCAGTATACGCCGGTGCCACCAAGCTCACACTTGACGTGGTGGGACGGCATCTCACGGAGGCGACGTACTGGGTCCTACGGTCGCGGCCTAGCTTATGAGAGGTATAGGGCGCGGGTGAGAATAGCGCTGGATTCCTCGTTGAACAGCTGGCGTGCCAAAGAATCCGATCGCATGGAAGCAGCTGGTTCCCGGGGCTACTTCATTGACTCCCCAGCGGTGTCAGGTCGAACGGGATCCCGATTTGATCACCGATCTCCACGAGCGAGTTGACGACCGGTGCGAGCACAGGGACCCCTTCTGCTGCACAGCGCTCCGCGTGTTCGAACTCCTTCTCGCCGTGGATGTAGATACGATCATGATCAGGGATCTTGGGGGCGTCTTTCATCCGTTGGATCAGTTCATCCATCCCCTGTTTGAAGGCATCGACCGGTCGGAAGAGATCGGGCTTGAGAACCATGAAGAAATGACCGACGTCGGCGCTACCTGGGTTGCTGGGATGTCCTACATCGGTTGAAAAGGCCGCTCCGGAAAGGACTCCTGAGAGAATGTCGACGAGAAGGGCGAGGCCGTACCCCTTGTATCCTCGCATGATGTCAGTGCCACCAAGCGGGAACAGCGCGCCATCAGCAAGCACGGCATCCGGGTCTTCGGTGGACTTCCCTGCCTTGTCCATCCCCCA
>JADFWI010000409.1 GCA_015222985.1 Pseudomonadota bacterium
CATACATCCTCTCCGAACTTGATCACCTTTTTGGAATGGCAGCTTGGGCAGAACCACCGGCCTTTGCATGAGAATGCCAGGAGATATTCGTTGCGGCAGTCTGGATTCGTGCACCTGACCCTGGCAAAGGGCAAGTATGCCCCCGTCTGCGAGGGTCACCGGTAAAGCTCTTCCTGTTAGGAGGGCCGTCACTCTTTCCTCTCTAAATCGCTGTATCCTGTCTGAAATTAGTCCCGATAACGTGAATGCCCTCCTGAGTTCCTCGACATCCATTGGTTGTACACTAGCTGAACTTCTACCATAAAATTTAGAGCGATTTTTGTATGAGACCTTGTGAGGCGCACTCCAGCTTCGATTTATTCTGATTAAAAGTACGTAATTTTCATCTGGAGTGGAAATTCCTTTGGTATGGAAATCAGTGATCCTAGGCTCAGTACCATTGCGGATAATATCCTCTAGTCGGAGAATCTCTTGGTCAAGGTTCTCCGTTTCGATGCCGGGAATGGAAACGGGCGCACCATTTTCTTCTTCTATCCCGATAATCAGATCACCTCCAGATGTATTCGCAAGTGCCGAAACTCCTGATAAAAAATGTATTTTGTCACGGTCGCTGCTATCAGGCAACTCCCGCTTGTATTCGATTGTTTTGTTTTCCTGAACCTTGTTTTCAATAAGGGATTGAATGTCCGCAAACGTGATTTCCTGAAGGCTTTTTGGTATCATGTTTTTGGCCACCTTAAAAAGATTTTAGATTGGCGTTGGACTGCTCGTAACTTTTACGGCAATAACCGATTATAGTTCCTTCTTCCCGCACTGAATCAAGAGAAAGATCCATGCGTGGGGGACAGACGTGGTTTGATACTGCTTATATCAAGATCGGCTCGCCACCGCCTTGATTTTGGCTTACAGCCTTTAACGGCGAGTGCTGACAGGGCCAGTTACGGCCCCGCCAGTTTAATCCACTTAGTCCCTACTCAACTTCAAAAGCCGGTAACGTCTGCAACGCGTGGAAGAAATCACTAAAGACAATGACGAAACACACTCCGATCTGACCGGGGTTGTCGAGCACAACGCTTCCCTCAAGAAAGTCTTCCGGTCTTCCCGCCATATTGTCAAAGATGCTCAACACGTTCAGACGCTTTTCCCTTTTCGTGAACACCACGTCGTATTGCTCGGCGTGACTGACTGAGCGAATCGTACCGGTAAACTGTGGAGGCGCGTCATAGAGCGACCATATAACAATACGAGTAGTCGCCCCGAAAGCAGGGTCGACAAGATAGCGACACTCAAACGCGCTCGCCTCAGACTGGCCGTATGTCAGGCTCACTATGGAGGCGGGGTTCAGGAAGTTCAAGTCAAGCGCGATTGGCGCATAATCCGCCCTGTCCAAAGGAACGACCGGGAGCAACGCCGCGTCGCCATTACCGGGATTAATCAGGAACGCATGACCGCCTATTTCCTCCGCGTCTTCGTCCGGCTGCAATATCCCATCGTCGTCCAGCGTGAAGACCAGATAGCCCACGTGGTCGTTGTTGACGCCTGCGTCGCCACCGGCAAGCGAGAACGAATAGTCTCTTCTGGTCAGCGTTGTCGGTATCGCGCCATTGGAACCAAGCGAACCGTCAGCGAGGAAGAAACTCCAGTAGATTGTTTTGCCCAAGCCGGACTCTTTGACGTTGATTCCGACCGACGTGTCTTCAGTGGGGTTGTAGATACTGACAGGCACCATGAAGCCGGTTTCCATCTTCCCGAAAGTGAGGATAGCGTGAGAAGGAGCGCAGAGAGCAAAGAGAACCGCAAACGTGCTGACCAGTAGTAGAGTTCGAGTGAAATGGCCTCGCATTCTAAAACCTCCTATGAACGTTTTGCTGATAGGAAATTGGCTGATAGGAAATTGCTTTCAGGGATTTGGGATCAGTTTGACCAGTGAACGCTGAATTGTGGGCCCAAGATCTCCTCAGACTCCATTTCCACCAATTCCTATGACATGAAAATCGTGTATCACGATTGGGATCGGATTGTCAAGAGATCAAATAGACTTTTTTGAGCTGAGTTAAGGGAAAAGAGGCCTCAGCCGACTGCTTTCAGCACAGATTATCCCGTTTGGCTGCCTTGGCACCTTTTTCAGTGAAGGGTTATGGTTGATTCTTCGTATCTGGGCCAGCCATCATCAAAATCTTCATGGACAACTGACCCATACTCAGGTTTTGGCTTCTTGCATCGAGACCCCGTATCCTGCTTCCAAAGACCTAAGTGCTCAAGTATCCGGCGAATCACATCCGGGTCCTGGATCAGGCTGATGATCCGCATCTCAGAACCGCATTGCGGGCAGATCAGGGGATCAATCTCCCAGACCTTCTTGATAAGCTCCCTCCATGTCTTGGACGGTGCCCGCGGAGGCTCGTAATCAGATACGTCCAGTATGGTGAAGGCAATTTTGCTTAATTTCAATATTTAATAAAACAATATTTAATAAAAGCCTTACCTATACTAAAGCTGACAAGAAATCGCTTTTGTTAGCTTTTTGCAATTTGGACTGAAACGGCACTCCCAAGCACCACACACTAACTTCTATAGCACTATTAGAAGCTGCAGGTGGGTGATAGGGTGGGTGAGGTGAGGGGTGATAGGTGATAGGAAATCGCTTTTTGCGATTTGGACTGAAACGGCACTTCCAAGCACCACACACTAACTTCTATAGCACTATTAGAAGCTGCAGGTCAAGGAATTTTCAATGTGTCGTGAAAAAAGAGGGAAAAACATCTTGATGGGAATTTGAAGGTCACCTTAATACCAGAAACTTTAAAAACCAAGTGACCACAAGATATGGGAAATCTGACGAAAAAGGCAGGGCCAAGGATGACCCTGCCCTTAATCCCTGTTGCAGTTCGTCTCACCTCAATTTTAATCGTGATTCTTAGTTTTTTTATTTCTCTGGCGGCACAATATTAATCTCGTCCTCACCCTCGAATGACACGTTATCAAATGTTTCTCCGGTAAGGATAGCATAACCGTCCTGAAATGATCCTGGATCAAGATTGGCTGTTCCTACCTGCACTACTAGGTCGAGCAGACCGTCGCCATTCACATCCTCTTCGTGGGCCATATACTTATTTCCTTTTCCTCGCACTTCCAAATCGGCTCCTGCAAGCATGACGGTATCAGGGTCCACGTTTGTCGCATCGAAGTCCTGAGAGGAGAGGATCGCCACGGGAATTAGTCCATTCGAACCTAAGTTGATGCTGTTAGGGTCGCTTCCTGGTTTGATATCAATGGCGACTGATCTGGTGGTGGAAGGGGTAAAATTAATCTCGAAGTTATCAAACCATGCGTCACCGACTTCAATTGCTTCGGCTGCCTCCGCATCGCCTTCAAGATACGCGAAAACACTTTTATTCGCCCATGCTCCTTGCAGTAGACCTTGAAACGCCCAATCTCCCGCCGCTTGATTTTCATTAAGCCAAAACCCGTTAATACTAAGGTAGAGTTTATCCTGAGTTGCATCGTATGAAATATAGACAACACCGTCAGTAGCCGAGCGCGATAAGGTGTAATCGATATCAGCTGCTTCGCTAAAACAACAGAAGTAAAGATTTTCGCCAGAATAGCCTGCACCGATTACAATATCTTCATCAACGCTTGGCACCACTAAACCTAAGCAAACAGCAAAAGTCCCATCGCCGATAGCCTTCGATAGATGCCAGTCCACTTTGCACGAGAAATTCTGGCTTGTGTTTAGCAGCTTGCCACACAGCACGTAGTCGGCCCCCTCCAATACACCAGCATCAGCGGTGAATTCCAGCCTGCTGTTGTTTTCCTCTAACGTTGC
>JADFWI010000410.1 GCA_015222985.1 Pseudomonadota bacterium
AATTTGAGATTTGTTTGAAATTTGGTGCTTGGAATTTGTGATTTTAGACACAAAACTCCAAGGCAGAGCCATCTATCTCTGACGTCTCTGACGTGGCCCAGAGGACCAGGCTTTCAATGTAAAAGTAAAGATGATGGAGAATTATCAGAGATGATTATTGAGCAGGTCAAAGTCGGTTTCATGGAGGTTTTCTGCTACATTCTGGGCTGCGAAGCCACACACAAAGGGCTCCTGATTGATCCGGCAGGAGACGAAGAGCATATTTTGGATACGGCTCGTAGTTTGGGGTTGACCATTGAGTCTGTGGTCAACACCCATGGCCACCCTGATCACACGTGCGGCAACGGGAAAATTGTGGATCTTACAGGCGCCAAGATATACATGCATGCCCTGGACGATCGGTTTTTCAGTACACCCGAAGGGCAATCCATGGGCAGACAGATGGGTTTTGCGCCATCCCCTCCAGCAGATGTCGCGGTGGAGGGCGGCGATACCATTTCCTTTGGCGAAAATGCCCTCACCGTGCTTCACACCCCGGGGCACACCCCTGGCGGAATCTGCCTGTATGGAGAGAACAATCTTTTCACCGGAGATACCCTTTTTGTAGGCGCGGTGGGGAGAACGGATTTTCCAGGCGGATCTTTGGATATATTGCTTCAGTCCATAAAGGAGAAGATCCTTACACTTCCGGATGAAACCATTATCTGGCCGGGCCATGACTACGGAGTAAGCCCTACTTCTACTGTGGCTCGTGAGAAAAAACACAATCCATATATTACGGATTTTCAGTTGTAGATTAGTTGAGACAGATCCCATGGACACACCCGATCTCAATACGGTGCTCGACTTTGAGCCCGAAGATTTTCTGACCAGCCTTTTTCGCACGGCAAAAGCCATTTTGCTGTCTCCCGGGTTGTTTTTTCAAGGCATGAAACGGGATGGCGGCTTGCGAAACCCTCTGATATTTCTGGCATCCTGTGTCGTAGTTAATACGTTGCTTGTTGCCCTATTGTTAAAGAGTCAAAGCCTCATAGCCCGCAGCTTGGTCTTGGGCATTGTTCTGCCCTTTGTAACGGCGGGAGTCCTTTACTTCATCATCACAAGGCTTTTCAAAGCGTCAGGGACGTATGAAGCAGCCTTCAGGGTAAACGCCTATTCAGCGGCAGTTGCCCTGCTGTCCTGGATTCCTCTGGTGGGCGTTCTCCTTGAGCTCTATCGGATCTATCTGATTGTCCTGGGTCTCAGTTTCGCCTTTTCGATCAAAGCCTCGCGGGCCTTCTTGGCCGTCATACTCACAGTGTTCGTATACTTGGTTGCCTCCGCGGCCCTAACCCATATCACCGGAGGGCAATGGCCGAACGTCGGGCCTTCCTGACACCTGTATGACTACTGAAAAGAACGGTCCACCTCAAATGGAACTCGACATACAGTTTCAGCCGTTTGCCGACAAGATGGAAAAAAACGGCCTTGCCCCCATCGTCATAAATAGCTTCAGGCATTACTATGGGCTCTTGGTTCGGGGCGAGACCGGCCTTATTTCGAATAAGGATATCGATCCGGTGGCAGAAGGTGAGATTGCCGACGCAGAAAAACTCTCTGGCCTTAACAAGGCAGGCCGAAGAGCCATGGAAAAATCGGTCCTCATCAAACTGAACGGCGGACTTGGCACAAGTATGGGGCTCTCCCGAGCCAAGTCCCTGCTGGAGGTCAAAAACGGTCTGAGCTTTCTTGATATCATTGCCAGGCAGGTTCTTAGTTACAGACGCAAGCAGGGGGTCAGGCTCCCTGTTGTCTTCATGAACAGTTTCAACACTGAGGCTGACACCCTTGAGGCCCTTGCCTCTTATGAGGATCTGCCCTCTAACGGCATCCCGTTGAGTTTTGTCCAACATAGATTCCCGAAGGTGTTTCAGGATGCTTTGACGCCCGCCACGTGGCCTGCTGATCCCGCCCTGGAGTGGAATCCGCCCGGCCATGGTGATATTTATGCAGCCCTGGTGACCTCAGGGATACTCGATAAGCTTTTGGATGCGGGCATTCTCTACGCCTTTGTTTCAAATTCGGACAACCTTGGCGCAGTCATGGACGAGAGCATCCTGGGGTTTTTTGCGGAAAACAACTATCCCTTTATGATGGAGGTTGCGGATCGGACTGAAGCAGACAGCAAGGGGGGGCACCTGGCCCGCCGGAAAGACGGCCGGCTTACGTTAAGGGAAATAGCCCAGTGCCCTGAAAAGGAGTTAGACGAATTCCGGGATGTCAATGTGTACAGATATTTCAATACCAACACCATCTGGGTGAACCTGGAAGCGTTGAGGCAATTACTTGATGCCCACAACAACGTGATTCGTCTCTCAATGATAAGAAACCCAAAAACAGTCGATCCCAAAGACGAATCTTCTCCGCCCGTGTATCAACTGGAAACCGCCATGGGGTCGGCAATTTCAGTTTTTGACGAGGCCACAGCGATCCGGGTGCCTAGAAGGCGTTTTGCTCCTGTCAAGAAATGCCAGGACCTTCTCGCCCTCTGGTCAGACGCCTATGTGCTTACAGATGACTACCAGGTCGTCCAAAACCCGAAAAGGCGTTTGGGCCCGCCGTTGTTGCAGCTTGACAACAAATACTACAAAAAAATCGACCAGCTTAAGGCCCGGTTTCCTCATGGCGTTCCATCGTTGCTACAGTGTGTTTCCCTTAACGTCCAGGGGGATGTAGTTTTTGGCAGGGGTGTGGAAATCAAAGGCAACGTAGTCATTGCAAATGACACTGAGAGCCAGGGGATCATTGCCGACGGGAGCGTGATAGAGCAGGACTTGGTTTTTTGATATCCGACAGAGGCAAGGGACATGAGCAAATTACAGATATTGGCGGAATTCTGGGAGTTTTTGAAATACAGGAAAAAATACTGGCTGGCGCCTATCATAATCATGCTGGTGCTTTTGTCAGCCCTGATTCTTCTTACTGAAGGGTCTGCCTTGGCGCCATTTGTGTACACGCTCTTTTGAAGACCATGGGATTGAAAGGCAATAAGAAAGATATTGAGATATCCGATGAAATGATCGCCGGCTGGCAAAGCGTCGTCAATACGTTGGCAGAGATTATTGATGTGCCGGCAGCCTTGATCATGAAGGTTGATTCTCCCCACATTGAAGTCTTTCGCGCAAGTGAATCCGGTAGTAACCCTTATGGGGCAGGAGACAGAGAGCCTCTTGCCGGCCTTTACTGTGAGAAGGTTATAGGGACAAGGGGCAGGCTTCTGGTTCCGAATGCATTGAAGGATAGCGAGTGGGATAAGAACCCGGACATAAAACTGGGTATGATTTCCTACCTCGGTTTTCCGCTCCTGTGGCCTGATGGTGAGGTTTTTGGCACGATCTGTGTGCTTGATTCAAAGGAGAATAGATTCGGAAAACTGTATGAAGAGCTTATGTTAAGGTTCAAAGACCTTATCGAGGCCCACCTTGTTCTATTGTACAAGAATTCTGCTGATAAGAAAAATCTTGAAGGTGTTCTTGATAGCCTTACAGAGGGGATCATAGTCCATGACAAGGAGAGGCGCATCCTGTTTTTCAACCGGGCTGCTGAAAAAATTGCCGGTTATTCCAGAGAAGATGTGCTCGGAAGAGACTGCCACGAGGCCTTTGGAGGACCCTTCTGCGGAAACCGATGCTCCTTTCAGGAAGCCCCGCCAGATTCCCTGGATCAACTTTACTACCCCCTGAATATCCTCACGAAGAAGGGTGAGTCCAGGCGCATTGAGATGGTGGTGACTGGCAGGAAAGATGATGCCGGACGTTTTTCCGGCGTTATCGCCTCGTTCCGGGATGTAACGGAACTCATAGGGCTAAGGATACGGCTCGGGGATCTTAAGGGCTTTGCCGGGCTCATTGGGCAGGACCCGAAGATGCTCCAGGTTTATGGCCAGATACGAGACCTTGGCACCAACCACTATCCGGTTCATATCACAGGCGAGACCGGCACCGGAAAGGAACTGGTGGCGGCAGCCATCCACAATGAGAGCAGGCGTGGAGGGGGTCCTTTTGTGCCGGTCAATTGTGCAGCTCTTCCGGACGGCTTGCTTGAGAGCGAGCTTTTCGGACATGTGAAGGGGGCCTTTACCGGAGCCGTGCGGGACAAGAAGGGCCGCTTTGAGCTTGCGCATGGCGGCACCCTCTTCCTGGACGAGGTGGCGGATCTGCCCAGGTTTGTGCAGGCAAAACTGTTGCGGGTTCTTCAGGAAGGGAGGTTTGAGCGCGTGGGTGACGATAAGACTACGTCCGTGGATGTGCGTCTTGTTAGCGCTACCAATAGAGACCTGAAACACGAAATGGAAAGAGGCAATTTTCGCGAGGACCTCTACTACCGTATCAACGTGGTCCCCATTTACCTGCCGACGCTCAGGAAGCGAAAGAACGACATTCCTCTTCTCCTGGAGCACTTTCTTGAGAAGGCCCAAGAAGAGGGACAAAATACCCGCGGTTTTTCCAAAGAGGCCCTGGCCGTCATGATGGACTACTCCTGGCCCGGAAACGTCCGCGAGCTTCAGAGCGCACTACGGTTTGCCCTTGTAAAGTCAAAGGGCCGGATCATTCAACCTGGCGATCTTCCTTTGGAACTCAAGAAATGGCAAAAGGAACGACCCTCTCGCGGCCCTTCCAGAAAGCTGAACCCGGAAAGTGTCCGGGCTGCTCTAACCGGCAGCGGAGGCAACAAGGCCAAGGCGGCCAGACTCCTTGGTGTGGGCAGGGCCACCCTGTATCGATTCCTTGCTGATTTTCCGGATGTCTCATGAGACATATTCGTCTCATGTTTTTTAGCGAGACACTCTTGCCCTTTCCTCAAGGCCTCACCTTGAGAGGAAACTCCCACCGCAATCCACATTAACTTACCATAAGTATCTTTTATCAAAAGCGATTAACCGATTTTTGCCTGGTGCCCTTATCAATCGTTCCACTTGTCAATGAATTTTTCCCGCTCACGTACTTTGGAACTAAACGCGCACTATGGCGTACAACACTTGTCGCAATATCAGAGTGTTGCCTTCATCTGTTTTTGCAGTGAGGCAGGATGTCTCAAGAGTGTCTCGGGTTGGGTGCATCAAGGCAGGGCACCTCGATAGTCTAGGTAGTCGTTAACCGTTTAATATTAAAGTTTTTTTGTCCTGTCATCTTGTGCGGTTTTGCCCTGGCACGGATCTTGATGATTCAGAACAAAAAACGTGTTTGAAGAAAAGGAGCCCAAATATTTTGTTGGTGATGGGAGGGTGAGAAAACCATGGATAAGTACGAATGTCCCTAACCAACAACTGAAATCGTGAGACACTTAATAAGGCTCATTATGTGTTTGTCGGTTTTTCTGGTGATTTTTTTCCAGGAGGTCGTGTGTGCACGACTGATGCGAAGCAAAAAGGGGTTCCAAA
>JADFWI010000411.1 GCA_015222985.1 Pseudomonadota bacterium
AGTCACCAAGTCGGCCCTTTCAATGAATGATGAGGGAGCCTCTCGGCCTGTAAGGACCAGCTCAACATCATTTGGTTTGGTATTCATGAGATCCAACACGGCATCTTCGGGAACCAGACCCATGGAGACCGCCACATTAATCTCATCCAGGATGAGGAGATTGCAAAGCCTTTTGTCCAAGACCCTCCTGGCTTCCTCAAGGGCAGCTTTTGCCAGGCTCAGGTCCTCTGGACTAGGTCCATCCGGGTCCACAAAACCCTTTCTCCCCATAGGTTTGATCTCAAGATCAGGAGAGAGGCGCCTGGCCATGGCCAATTCACCGGTCCGGCTGTCTCCTTTCAAGAACTGAATCATAATGACCTTCAGCCCATGGCCCAGGGCGCGAAGGGCAAGACCCAGAGCTGCCGTGGTCTTCCCTTTTCCGTCGCCTGTGTAGACCTGTATGAGCCCCTTTTCGAGTTCCACTTACTTCTCTTTTGTCTGTTTCAATTCAAGAGATTCCGCGCTATAACCAACCTCATGATCTCATTGGTTCCCTCGTAGATCTGGCAAATCTTGGCATCGCGCATGTGACGTTCCATGGGAAACTCCTTGCAGTAGCCGTATCCGCCAAGTATCTGAACTCCTTCCACAGCAGCCCGCATGGCAATGTCTGAGGCATACATCTTGGCCATGGCAGACTCCTTTTCAAAGGGCTTCCCTTGGTCCTGCAACCAGGCGGCCCTTAGAAGCAGTAGCTCCGCTGCATCCAGCTCAGTGGCCATGTCTGCGAGTTTCCACTGAATTGCCTGAAATCTGCTGATCGCTTTTCCGAACTGTTCGCGCACCTTTGAATATTCAAGGGCCTCTTCCAGAACTGCCCGGCCGATCCCGACTGCTTGCGCCCCGATTCCGAGACGGCCTGCATCGAGAGTCGTCAGCATCTGCCTGAGACCCGCCCCAACTTCTCCGATGATATTCTCTTCGGGGATGCGGGCGTCACTAAAAACCATTTCTGCAGTGCCGGAGGCCTTGATTCCCATTTTGTCTTCCACGCGGCCCACTGAAAAACCAGGGGTATTTTTCAAGTCAACAACAAAAGAACTGATCCCCTTGTATCCTTTTTCCTTGTCTGTCATTGCCGCCAGAACGCAGTAATCCGCTACATTGCCGCTGGTGATGAATTTCTTTTCTCCATTGATGACCCAGGTGTCTCCGTCAAGCTCCGCAGTGGTTCGCAAGGAAGCCGGGTCTGAGCCGGCCCCCGCTTCGGTCAAGGCGTAGCAGCCGATCGCCTTGCCACTTGCTACTGGCGTGAGATAATTGCGCTTCTGCTCGTCGCTGCCAAAGGTGTTGATGGGAAAACAGTACAGGGAATTATTGACCGACATGATCACGCCGGTAGATGCACAAGCCTTAGATATTTCAATAACAGCCAACATGTAAGAGACATAGTCCATCGCGGCCCCGCCGTACTCATCCGGAATGGCAATTCCCATGAGGCCCAATTCTCCCATCTTCTGACATAATTCAGCCGGATGTTCTTTTTTTTCATCAAGTCGGGCGGCCACAGGTTTGATCTCGTTTTCTGCAAAACGCCGGCACATGTCCCTGATCATCTTCTGCTCTTCGGTCAGATCAAAATTCATATAACCTCCTCTGTCACACCAGCTTTCCGGCAAACTCGGGTGGTCGTTTTTCCAGAAAAGCAGTGGTTCCCTCCTTTTGGTCTGGGCTGGCAAAACAGATGGAAAACGCGTCTGCTTCCAGTGCACACCCGTTTTTCAGGTCCACGTCGAATCCGTTGTCAATGACATGCTTGACGGCCCTGAGGGACACAAGACCTTTTTCTGCTATCGTCTTTGCTATCTTAAGCGTTTCTTCCATCAGGGTTTCTGCTGGAAACACCCTTGTAACCAGGCCCATGGCAAAGGCTTCCTGGGCAGTGATGACGCGTCCTGTCATGCAGAGTTCTTTGGCCCGTCCTTTTCCAACCAGGCGGGCCAGGCGCTGAGTCCCTCCAAAACCTGGAATGAGCCCCAGGTTGATTTCCGGCTGTCCGAGCTTTGCTTTTTCTGAAGCACAGACAAAATCGCAGGCCATGGCGATTTCACATCCGCCTCCCAAGGCAAAGCCATTTACGCAAGCAATGACCGGAATGTCCATCGCCTCCAGGGCGAACAGGGCCCATTGTCCGGCCAGCGCAAACTGCTTGGCTCCGAGCGGATCAAGGCCCTGCAGGACTTCGATATCAGCGCCGGCCACAAAGGCCCTCCCGGCTCCTGTCAATATGAGCACCTTGACTTCTTCCATCCTCTCAACCTCGGAAATGGCCTTATGAAATTCTCCGATCACCTCCAGGCTAAGGGCATTGAGCGCCTTGGGCCGATCAAATGTAAGGGTTGCAACAGCTTGGGATACTTCAAGTTTAATCGTCTTATAAGACATAACAGCCTCCTTAATCCCTTTCCAACAGCAAACAGACGGCCTCGCCGCCGCCAAGGCATAGTGACGCCACCCCGCGATTTGCGTTCATATCCTTCATCAAGTACAGCAGGGTCACCAGAACCCTGGCACCACTTGCGCCAATAGGATGACCGAGTGCCACTGCCCCGCCCCGCATGTTCACCTTGGCGGGATCGAGACCCAGAGTCTTTTCAATGCCCACGCTTGAAGCGGAAAAGGCCTCGTTGATGTCAAAGATGTCAATGTCGCCAGTGGCAAGGCCTGCCTTTTTCAGGAGCTTGGGAATGCCGTAGATGGGGGCAATCAGCACGTATTTTGGATCAATCGCAACCGAACATTGTGTGCCCACACGGGCCAGGGGTTTTAGGTTCATGGCTTCAGCTTTTTCTCTGGTCATCAGAACTACGGCCGCAGCTCCATCGCTGATCTTGGAGGCATTTCCCGCCGTCACCGTGCCGTCCTTCTTAAAGGCCGGCGCAAGTTTGGCCAGGGCTTCCATGGAGGTTGGACGGACCACTTCGTCCTTTGCAAAGGAGATAGGATCGCCTTTTCTTTGCGGTATCTCTACAGGAAATATCTCCTGGTCAAATGCCCCTTCACTCTGTGCCTTTAAGGCCTTGTTGTAAGAATTCAGCGCGAATTCATCCTGATCCTCTCGGGTAACCTCATACTTTTCCGCACAAAGCTCCGCACTCATACCCATGTGAAAGTCATTGACGTGGCACCACAGGCCGTCGTGCACCATACCATCAATCAGTTTGGCGTCTCCCATGCGATACCCTGTTCGAGCCTTTTTCAAGAAATAGGGCGCAAGATTCATGTTTTCCATGCCGCCGGCCACGATCACGTCTGCATCGTTTGTCATGATAGCCTGGGCGCCCAGCATGACGGACTTCAAACCCGAACCACAAACCTTGTTTACTGTAAAGGCTTCCACATCATACTCAAGGCCTGCCTTGATCAAGGCCTGTCTGGCCGGATTCTGTCCCAGACCGCACGGGAGGACACTGCCCATAATCACTTCATCAACATCTTCTGAAGAGATCCCTGCGCGTTTCATGGCTTCTCTAATGGCATACGCTCCCAGGTCAGTGGCCGAGATATTCGACAGGGTCCCTTGAAATGCTCCCACAGCTGTTCTCGCTGCACTCACAATGACAACTTCTTTCATAAGTCCTCCTTCTATCTACCGCGTAGTCGCTCAAGAATCTTACCATAATAAGCCCGGCAGGCCATTGTCAAACGGTTATGAAATCTCCTGGCGA
>JADFWI010000412.1 GCA_015222985.1 Pseudomonadota bacterium
AGTGAATATTATTCGTTTTGAGTTGGCATCTTATTGTATGAATTAAGTGATAGGCCAGCAACGTAATAAACAGGTGGCCGGATACTCTTTTGGTTTTTTGATGAAAAACCGGGCGTAATCCCAACTCTGATTTCAGGCTGCGGAAAACGGCTTCCAGATCGGTCAGCATTGTGTAGGTTCGCCACAGAGTCGATTCGTCCCATGTGTCCTGATTGGTGCGCAAACAATATACGCCGGGATGTGAATCTGTTGAATTCGATGATTCCTTTCTTTTTCTGATAATCCGGACAGCATTTCCTGTTTTTTTGTCTTTGTTAACAGTAATCCGATAATTCTTGGCTGCCCTGGAATACTTTTCTTTAAGACGTCCTAAACTTAAAAGAACCTTGTCGTATTTCTTGATACATCCCTTCTTATGCAAACCGGCATTCAGTTTGTCCAAGGCTTCTTCAAAACGGGTGGAAAAACGATCATAAATCGCCCTCTCTTTGTCTTCACGCCGGGTGGAATGACAATAAAGCTCAACTTCACCGGTTTGATCATTTATTTTCTTATAGGCTTTAACCGTACAATCTTTATCCTTCTTGACGACAACAGCTTCTTTTTCTGAAAACTCCCGGTGACGCTTCCGGCTTACTACGAGATAGGGATATTGTTTTTTCTTTAGCCAGTTAATATTGTCTTCAGTAGCGATACCGGCATCCATTACTATTGTCGGTCTCCCCTGGTTAAAAACTGGCTGCTGCTTTGTGCTTTCAGTCTGCGGTGATCCGTTAAGCCCCTTGATCATCTCGGCAAGCGTCTGCGGTTCACTGGCATTGCCTGAAAATACCTTGCTCCGTATGAGAAAACCGCTGCTGTCCAGTACAAGGCCCAAGGTAACCAATGGACAATCTGTCCGCTTTTCCTTGGAATGTCCATATGCAGCCAACGCATTATACTTGCCGCTGCCTTCAAAATAGGTGTTGGTCAAATCATATAAAGTGATGGTCTCCTCGAATTGAAATATAGAACGCTGACGCTCATAAAGGTGTCGTTCCAGCGCTTCTTTATGCTTTAAAAGAATATCAGATGCCTGATACATTCTCGTCAACTTCGTACTTTCATAATCATACCCAAGCAGTTCGCCCAAACCGGTGTGATGCTGCAACCAGTAATGGGTGGCTAACTCGCTGCCAGGCGCGATCATACGGCCAATCACCGATCCTATTGCCGTGTATAGCTGGTGCTTGTTCAACCCCAATTCCTGTAGCTTTTTGTCCAGTTGTAACTGCCGCAAAGCCTCATAGGCTACATGCTCAGCGCCGACACTTCGCGGCCGCATAAATTCCAACGTATTTATATCTACATTGCGATAGTCCGAAGAAGATGTGCTGTCGCCGTCAATTCCGTCTGACCGGTTCTGGGATTGAATAATTAACGCGGCATAACGCTGGGCCGCATCTTCCAAATCAGAAACCGGCGGAAATAACAGCTGTTGACCACTTATAATTTCCTCTATACGATTGGATAGATCAGGCCACGATTCTCTTGGACAGGTAAAGTTGCTTCCAAGATTGAGCAATGTGTGCTGGCGAACACCCTTTGAAGTACGAACTGATTCAACCAGTCGATATGTGTAATACGGCTCACCGTCTTTGTGGCGATTGATA
>JADFWI010000413.1 GCA_015222985.1 Pseudomonadota bacterium
AGCCGCCAAAAAAAAGACAGATCATCAGGGCTGTGAGGGCTGACAGGATAGTCCTGAACGTTATGTACCGGAAAACATTCAGCGATGATATATCCGTATGAAAAAGGTAAATCAGTTTGTAAAGCATCTACGCCTTTTCTCCCAAGATCTCGGTATGGCCCTTTAGTCCCTCGACTACTTTCTCTAAAGCCATCCTGCGGGAGGCCTTAAGAAAGATAAGATCTCCTTCTCTCATCTCCTCCCTTATCCTTTTCACCATTTCCTCGTGCGTCCTTACCACTTCTGCATGTTTCTTCTGCATTCCTGTCTTCACTGCCCCCCTGGTCATGTCGTTAGCGTGTTCCCCAATAGCCAGAAAGTGGTATGTGCCAAGTTCTGCGACCCTTTGTCCAGCTTCCTGGTGTGCACGAACTGTGGCATCTCCCAGTTCCATCATCTCTCCAAGGGCCACAATTATTCTCGACCCTTTATCAGTCAACGCCTCGACAGACTCAAGTGCAGCCTTCAGAGACAGGGGATTGGCATTATAGGTGTCGTCCACGACTGTGACACCCCCCGGCAGATGCATCACTGCAAACCTCCCCTTTATTCCTGCAAAGCGGGCCAGACCTTCAACAATATTCTCAGGCGGCTCATTGAGGCACAAGCAGACCGCAGCCGCAGCCAGGCTGTTCAAGACATTCTGGACCCCAGGGACCCTTGTCCTCACCGGCCAGGAAGCGCCCTGGTACTGGAGATCAAAAGAAATACCTTCTTTGCCAAGGTTCCTGATTCGGTGGGCCCTGACGTCGTTTTTTTCCCCGAGACCAAATAGAAGCGCGTCTTTTCGGAAGACTGAAGCTGTTTTCACCAGGAGTTCGTCATCGCCATTCAGGATTACCTTGCCTCTTGATGACATCTTTTCCACCAACTCCACCTTTGCCCTGGCTACCCCTTCCAGGTCTCCAAGCCCCTCAAGATGCACCATCCCAACATTAGTAATAACTCCCACATCCGGATCTGCGATTTCAGTCAAACGGGCGATTTCTCCAGGGTGATTCATGCCCATCTCCACCACCGCCCTTCGGTATCTCTTATTTAGTTGCACAATGGTCAGGGGCAGCCCGATCAGGTTGTTATAGTTCCCTTGATTTTTTAATGTCTCCTGGCCTAATTCCAGTATGCTGGCCGCCATCTCCTTTGTGGTGGTCTTTCCTGCGCTGCCTGTGATTGCAACGAGCTGGACATCATGCTGCTGCCGCCACCATCTGGCCAGATCACCAAGGGCCTGCAGGGTATTATTTACGGTAATGATAACCGGATCCGGAAACCCGGAAGTCAAAGATTTATCTTTCCCGCCTTGCGACTTCCAATAGTCCTTTTGGACCACGATCCCCGCAGCGCCTCGCTCGATTGCTTTGCCAACAAAATCGTGGCCATTGTACTGTTCTCCTTTAAGCGCCCAAAAGAGCTCACCAGCCCCTATGCTTCTCGAATCAGTACTGAGCCCTCTCAATATGGTTTGATGCTTTCCCGAAATCCAAACCCCATCGATCGGGATAGCGATTTCTTTTGCGGTTATTTTACCCCATACAGCGGACATAAAATCCTTACGGATATACTTCACCCGAACTTATTGAGATGTTACGGTTATGGGTTACAATTCCCAATTTTCGTACAGCGTCTGATGCCGCTTCCCGATCATCGAAATGTCTTTTTTCTTTTCCGATGATCTGGTAGTCTTCGTGGCCTTTTCCGGCAATCAAGATAAGGTCACTTTCATTAGCTAATCCAATGGCCGACTGGATGGCTTTACCCCGGTCCAGCTCAAGGATATACCCCGGTCCGGCAAGGTCTTCATCAGAAGCGCCCTCGATCTTTTTTAGACCAGATTCATGCACACCTTCCTCGATTTGCATTGCAATGGCTGCGGGATCTTCAGTCCGAGGGTTGTCTGAAGTGACAAAGGCCAGATCACTGTGCTCTCCGGCTACACGGCCCATTTCCCTGCGCTTTCCTTTGTCACGATCACCACCGCACCCGAATACGGTGATCAATCTTCCCTTTGTGAGAG